>JABFSP010000039.1 GCA_013140565.1 Ignavibacteria bacterium | reverse complement strand
ATGTAGCGATCAGTCCGTACACAAGTGAATAATGCAAACCGCCGTTAGGCACTTTTGCATCAAGCAGAAGAAACGCACGGTATGTAAGATTATGGTATGAGGAGTAAATCACCCATAATGCAGTACTATCACTTGCGGCAATATTCAGCGTGTTTACACGCGTATAAAAGAATGGAGAGGTAGTCCTAATTGCAGTTACATTAATAAGCTTATTTGTTGGATTCTTAACATAAATAAGCGAGCTATCAAGGGATCTTGTTATCGATGTATCTAAATTAACCGTAAACGGTACGATCTGTGAATATGCAGAAGAGCACATAACAACAATTAAAAGCACAATAAATTTTTTCATAGAATGCTAAAATACCTGAAATTTGGGCAATATTCAATTTGATAATTTAGCTGACATGCCGAATTGAAACGGCAATATTACCCCATTTTTATACATATTTATAGATTGTAAACACGTATTTATATTATATTTTTGTAATATGAAAAATGAACTAAAGCAGTACATATATAGAGTAAAATCACCAGCCAAGGTTAATGTGGGGCTAAGAGTTCTTTCAAAAAGGAAAGATGGCTTTCATAACCTTGAGTCTATCTTCTGCCCCGTTAAGATTTTTGACATCACAACAGTTAAAATAAAGAAGCTACCCCTGTTGAATGGAAGTAATAAAATTAATGTAACAACCGATTCAAAGGAAAAAATATCAGGCAAAAGCAATATTTGTTATAAAACCGCTGAGAAATTTTTTGAGATTTTCAAAATTAACGGCTCATATAGAATTGATATTTTCATCAAAAAGAACATCCCAACCGGGGCGGGACTCGGCGGCGGAAGCTCTGATGCTGCAAGCGTACTTAAGATATTGCTCAAACATTTCAGAATTAACGTTACACAGAATAATTCCCTCCGGTTCGCAATGGAGCTTGGCAGCGACGTTCCATTCTTTCTGCTGGCGAAGCCTGGGTATGCGTTGGGTCGCGGTGAAAAGCTTACTCCCCTGCCAAAATTTAAATTACCCGGCAAATTACTTTTGGTAAATCCGGGAATTCATATTTCTACGCCCTGGGCATTTAAATCACTTGAAGTTAAACGTGCTAAAAGTAGAATTATGAACAGAATAATACGATTTAGTGCTGATGATCCGAAACTGATGGTAAACGATTTTGAAAGAGTTGTGTTTAAGAAATACCCTGAAATTGAAAAGATAAAATACGATATGTATAGCTTTGGGGCGTCGTATTCACTGATGAGCGGCAGCGGTTCAACTGTTTACGGGATATTCAGCAGCAGCGATGTAAAAACCGCGGAGAAATATTTTAAACTGAAAAAGTATAAGGTGTTTGTAAGCTGATATGCATTTTCGCACTCTGCGAATATGGAACAAAAAAAGACAGGTCACTGACCTGTCTTTTTGCATGTTTTGAAATAAACTTATTATTAAAAACTTACTGCTACATTAAATGTTGGAAATTGTTTTAGCTGGTATGTATATGGCGATACCCTGTTCTGCATCCTGAAACCTGTTTCAACCTTAATTTTGCTGTTGTAGGTTGAAATAACCCATGCAGCGTCCGCTGCGCTTAAGATGTGGTTAACTATTGCGGTAATGGGTCCGATCTTTGCATAATCAAAAAAATCATTGGCTTTTTGTCTATCAGCAGCGTAGTTTGTAAACACGGGGTCGTGGTAAGTTTGGTAGTTATAGGGACCCGCACCCTTTGTAGGCACATGCTGAAGATTCGTCCATCCTGCCTGGAAGTTCTGGTACTTACCAATCAGTTCATAGTACTGCTGTGATTCGTATTCAGGCATAGTGTGTGAAAAATTTGCGCGTTCACAGACCATTATCTGCTCACGGAGAATATCCCTGTTTGGTTCATCCGGATTTATACCGCTTGATTCATTGAATCCTTCGTTTTTAAGCCACCGGGCGTATGTGCGCACATCCCAATACTGGTCTGCATATGCCTGGTATTCATCTTCTTTCTTATTTCCTTTGCTTTCAAAATACGCAAATGTAGCCCAGGCAAGTAATTCAACCCCGAAGAAAACTCCCGCTTTCAGGTAGTTCTCCCCGTAAAACTCACCCGCACCCGGAATAAGCGCAGAGAGTAAAACACCCAGCCCGACAGATTTCTTTTTCTTCTTTACCTGCAGGTTATCTTCTGCTCCGATGAAGTTAATTTTCTCTGAATTAAGAGATAAGAGGTTCTCCTTTATTTGCGGCTGAACCTGCTGATACATTGTACCCTGTTCAAATTTATCCTCAATTATCAGTTTGCCTGTACTTTCCTTTTTGCTTAAGGAAAATTCCCCAAGGATTAAACCCTGAGAAAATAATGATGAGGAAATTAGGATCGTTAAAAGTAATGCAGATAATCTGATTTTCATAGTTTTAATAAGTTACTTTTGATAAAAATAAAGCTTTAGCAGGTACATACTGTATCTTTATTTCATCTCCGTTTTTAAATTTAGTAATAAATTCTTCCTTTGTTAAGTTCCCCGAGGCGACCTTGATCATAGCTCCAACAATTGCCCTTACCATTGAGTGAAGGAACCTGTTGGCTGATATAGTAAATTCAATTATCCCGTCTTTTCTTCTCTTAACTTCACATGAATAAACAATACTTCTGAAATCGTGGTCATCTTCTTTATTCTTGCAAAGCGAGCGGAATGAATGGTTACCTTTGATTAGTTTGCAAAAACTTTTTGCTGCTTTAATATCAAAACTGCTCTTCAGTTGAAGGAGTTTATCTCCTTAAATTGCTCTTTTAATTTCAGTGAGCCTGTATATATATTCCC
>JABFSP010000124.1 GCA_013140565.1 Ignavibacteria bacterium | reverse complement strand
TAATGCTGGATATACTTTTAAAGGCGAAACAATTACCCTTGGCGCGGCAATTCTAGATAAGGAAGTTTTGACAGGCACACACATTAAGCTGCCATTAAAAACTATGAACAGGCACGGTCTCATTGCCGGCGCTACGGGAACCGGTAAAACCAAAACACTTCAATTAATAACGGAATCACTTACGGCAAAAAGTGTGCCTGTGGTTGTGATGGATATAAAGGGCGACCTGAGCGGTATCGCAAAGCCGGGAACAGCAAATCCGAAAGTTGATGAACGTATGCAGCACATTGGCCTGCCATGGAATCCCGAAGGTAATACAATTGAATTTCTGACAATATCCGCTGAAAAAGGTACAAGGCTCAGGGCAACAACATCTGAATTCGGTCCCGTACTGTTTTCAAGAATGCTTGAACTGAATGAAACGCAGTCAAGCCTTGTATCAGTAATTTTTAAGTATTCCGATGATAAGCAATTGCCTCTGCTCGATCTTGCTGACATGAAACGCCTTCTGCAATATATTCAGGAAGAAGGCAAAGCGGAATTTGAAGCATCATATGGTAAGGTGTCATCAAGCTCGCTTGGAATTATTCTGCGTAAGATTGTTGAACTTGAACAGCAGGGCGCTAATCAGTTCTTTGGGGAGAGGTCATTTGAAGTTGAAGACCTTGCAAGATGCGATAGCAATGGCAGGGGAATAATATCAGTAATCAGGCTTATCGATATGCAGCAAAAGCCAAAATTGTTTTCGACTTTCCTATTGAGCCTGCTGGCTGAAATATACAGCACTTTCCCGGAAGAAGGTGACTTGGAACAGCCGAAGCTCGTAATTTTCTTAGATGAAGCTCATTTACTTTTCAATGAAGCAAGTGATGCACTGTTGAGTCAGATTGAAAGCATAATAAAACTTATCAGGTCAAAAGGTGTTGGAATATTTTTCTGCACGCAGAATCCCAATGATATACCAAATGTTGTGTTGAGCCAGTTAGGCATGAAAGTTCAGCATGCGCTCAGAGCATTTACAGCAAAAGACAGGAAAGATATCAAGCTTATTTCAGAAAATTACCCGATGAGTGAGTATTATGATATTGACGACCTGCTTACCAGTATGGGTATCGGTGAGGCGGCAATAACAGTACTGAGCGAAAAAGGAAATCCGACACCGCTTGCAGCAACGCTGCTCTGCGCACCGCGCTCAAGGATGGATATTCTGACCCCAGCTGAAATTGATGAGATAATGGCAGGTTCAAAAATTGCCGCTAAGTACAATGAGGTTATTGACAGAGAAAGCGCTCTTGAAATGCTGAACAAGAAAATTGAAGAACATACAGCCGAGCAGCAAAAAGAAGCTGCAGAAAAAGTAGAGTCAAAAACAAAATCAGGTAAAACAGAAAAAAGTACGGTTGAAAAAGTTTTGACCAGCACTACTGCCAAACAGGTTGGCAGAACCGTTGCCCGCGAGGTCACACGCGGATTGCTGGGAATATTGGGTATTGGCGGTACAAGGACGAAGAAGAAATCAAGCTGGTTTTAACCATGATTATCATGATTCACCTGATTCACCTGATTCACTTGTTTTTATCGTAATGTCAGCTTACAAACCTGACACGATGTGTAATATTCTGACATGCCGGGCTTGCCCGGCGATTAAACTAAAATTTTGCCCTCTGAAATTTAACTAGGAGGGCATTTTATATGAATGAAATCAGCAAACGCAGACTTACTCAGGCAAAAGATAACCTGAGGATATTCGATTTTCTTGATATTCGCGCAGTAGCGGTGACTGGCTCAATTGCCAAGGGTTATGGGGATGATAATTCAGATATAGATACTATTGTTATACTGAATAAAAACATGACTCAGGGCGAATTTGATAAAATAATTGAAGATGCCAAAGCATCAGGTGGTGATTTTTATCACGGCTCACCCGAAGAAGGATTTGCGGTTTATTACTATATAGATGGTGTAAGATGTGATTTCGGTTTCGGGCATTACAGCGAAACTGAAACTCTTATAAATGAAATGCTTGAGAAGCCTGAAGTTGACCTTGTGAAACATCTTATGATATCGGGATTGATAGACGGTTATATATTGAAGGATTCCAATTGGCTGGCTCCCCTGATAAAAAAAGCTGAAGATGGATATCCTAAAGAATTGCAGGTAATGCTGGTGAATCATTTTAAAAAATTCCACCCGGAATGGGCAATAGAAAAAATGACAATTGGCAGGGGTGATATTCTGTATTACTATGAATCACTGGTTGAAATGATAGGGAATATCATCGGCATTTTATGCGGATTGAATAAATTCTATCATCCGGGTAAACTAAAGGGGGTTGAGCATACCATAAAAAAAATGCAGATAAAACCAAAGGATTTTATTAAGAGGTATAATTTTATTTTATCAGCTGAAAAATACGAAGCAATAAAAGAGTTGTTTCTTGTGGTAAGAGAAACATTTGACCTGATAGATGAACATTTGCCTGAGGTCAGTACTGCTCGCTCGCGGGATACACTTGTGATGGTTTTGAGGAAGTGATTTTGCTTTCCCAAACTGGTCCTCCCTGGGCGGATGGGGAAAGAGGGTTTGGCAGAGGTTAGGAAAGAGGTAATTCAACAAGACAAAATTCAAATATGTCAAAAATAAATAAAAGAGCAGACAAAAATAAAAAAATTCCTAAAGTACCATTTTGGAAAACTAAAAAAGTATTAATTGCATTAATACCTGTAGTGGTTTTCATTGCCATTTATTTTTTATACATCAAAAAAAGTTCAAATGAGCCGGAGTGGGTTAAAGAAGGTGAAGTAACATTCGTAAGTAAAGATACCAGGCAGAAGCTTGCTAAAATAGATGTTGAAGTTGCTATAAATCCAACTGAACGCTCTCAGGGCTTAATGTTCCGCTCTAAAATGAAAGAAGATAACGGGATGATATTTATATTTGAGGGTGATGATATGCAGTCATTCTGGATGAAAAATACATTAATATCGCTTGATATATTATTTATAGATAGCAAAGGTGTTATAAATACAATTCATCGAAATACTGTGCCGTATTCTGAAAGATCACTGCCATCGAAGAGCAAATCACAATTTGTAGTTGAAGTTAACGGCGGATATTGCGACCGGCACGGAATTAAAGAGGGTGATTTGATAGAATATAAATTAGATCAAAGGTAAACTACAGACCCAGCAGGTTTATTGCAAGACCGGATGCGAATATTGCAAATCCCGCAAGCGCATGTGAATACTTTTCAAGCCTGCCCATTGGCATTAAATTCAGACCCCACATTGATACCGCAACAACTGAAACCATTGTTGAAATTGTAACAATTCCGAACACGGCAGTAACAACAGTTAAACCAATTACACTGTGCTGAGCAGCGGGGAACATAAGTAATGGAATCAGAGGTTCACAGGGTCCGAGTATGAATACTACAAACAATATCCATGGTGTAAGTGATCTTTTTTCTTCATGGTGAACGTGTTTACCGTGATGCTCATGATGATGAGTTGAATAAGCACCTTTTTCAGTAACGTGAATATGCGAATGCGGCTGATTGTTGTATGATTTTTTTATTCCCCATATCATGTAAAGAAATCCGAAAGAAATAAGCGCCCATCCTGCAATCTGACCGCGGATGCCTTCTATCAGTTCAAGATTATCAAGTGCAATTCCGGCAGCAATTCCAATAACCCCCAAAATAATGGAGCTGAGCACATGCCCGATTCCGCAAAAAACTGTAACCCAAATTGTTTTGTTTTTTGACCATTTTCCTGCTTTTGCCATCATAATGAAAGGTAAATAGTGGTCGGGTCCGATAAGTGTATGGATAAAACCTATGGTTGCGGCTGCAAGCGAGAGGATATAGATATCAGTATTCATATAATACCAAATTTATATACAAAAATGCGAAAAAAAACTGATCCTGCAAATGATTCAAATCATATTATTATGGAATTTAATTATAGAACAATTAATGCTATTTTTGAATGAATTTGAATTCTAATATATTCTTAACATTAAATTAACAAAGTAATGCTAATTTTAACAAAGAGAAAATTATTAGAACATTAAAAATTCATTAATATGAAGGAAAAAATACTTGTAGTTGACGATGAAAAAGATATTCTTGAGCTTATTGATTACAATTTAACAAAGAACGGTTACAGGGTAAAAACAGCAACTACGGGTGAAGATGCCCTTGAGCTTGTGAAAGAAAATGATTATGACCTGATAATTCTGGACCTTATGCTGCCCGGCGTTGATGGATTTGATATTACCAAGATCATTAAGGCTGATAAACAAAAAGCGGGTATACCGATAGTTATGGTTACTGCAAAAGCTGATGAAGCCGACAAAGTTGCCGGACTTGAAATAGGGGCAGATCATTATGTTACAAAACCGTTCAGCCCAAGAGAGCTGCTTGCAATTGTTAAGGCGACACTAAGGCGAAGACCGCCAAAGGAAGAGGAAGAAAAGCCAATCATAGAGCGGGGTGACCTTAAAATTCACGTAGGCAGGCATGAAGTAACAATTAAAGGTAAACATGTTGATCTTACCCATCTGGAGTTCAGAATACTGCTTACACTGGCCAAGAAACCGGGCTGGGTTATGACAAGATACCAGATAGTTGATTCAACCCGCGGTGAAGGTGTATCAGTTACAGACAGGAGCATTGATGTTCATATTGTTTCTTTGCGCAAAAAACTTGGCGAAGAAAATGAATACATTGAAACTGTTCGCGGTGTAGGCTATAAATTTAAGGAGTCATTTTAATGTTAAGTAATCCGGGGGAGTTATAATTGTTCAGGAAAAAATTCCTCTGGAAGTTATATTACATTTCGCAGTACTGGCTATAGTTCCCATGATTATCCTTGCATGGTATGCATCTTCACTTTTTAATGAAACACTTATTACAACTGACCTTGAGATCCTAAGTCAAAGAACCAGCCTGATTAAGGAACGGCTTGAAACTTCCGATATTGATACAACCAAACTGCAGCAGTTTTCTATAAGATATGATAATTTAAGCGGTGCCAGAGTTACAATTATTCAACCTGACGGCAAGGTTTCGGCCGATTCCCGCGAAGAGCCTTCTCAGATGGATAATCATGCCGATAGGCCAGAAGTCATTGAAGCACTCGATGGTAAAACCGGAATATCCCAAAGGTACAGTTTTACTCTGAAAGCAGATTTCATCTATGCTGCGTTGCCGGTTTACAGCAAAGAAGGGAAGTTAATATATATTCTTAGGACCGGCTACCCGCTTGCCGGTGTACAGAAGGAAGCAGCAAATGCCAATACAGCTCTGTCATTAACTGTAATTTTCTTCACAGTAGTAATACTGGTGCTTGGATATCTCGCTATTAAGAATTTGACCAAACCTATAACAGAAATAAGTTCAGCAGCCGAAAAAATTTCAAAAGGTGATTTTTCGCAAAAGCTTTATCCTGCAGGAGATGAAGAGTTAAAAGTACTTGCAGAAAGCCTGAACTCAATGGCAAAACAATTGGATGAAAAACTTGATATAATCGGAGAGCAGGATAACCTTCAGCAGGTTGTACTTAAAAGTATGAAAGAAGGAATCCTTGCAGTTGATTACGATGAAAGAATTCTGCTGCTAAATGAAACTGCCGAAGAAATTCTTGGGATCAATGATAAAAATGCGATTGGTAAAACTCTCCCGGAGGTAGTTCGGGTATCTGAGATCCGGAAGTTCTTTTTAAAGCTGCTTTCAGAAGGCGACCCCCAGGAAACAGAAGTTCTGCTTCAGCATGAAAAAGATAAGTTCCTGCAATTGAGCGGTACATTGCTGTACGATATGGATACTAAAGCGCTTGGAGCGCTGGTGGTTTTTAATGATATTTCAAATCTTAAACATCTGGATACGCTGAAGAAAGATCTGGTAGCAAATGTTTCCCATGAGCTTCGGACGCCGGTTACTACAATTAAAGGATTCATAGAAACACTTAAAGAAGGTGCAATTGATGATCCTGAAAACGCAGGGAGATTTCTGGATATAATAACAAAACACATCAACAGGCTTAACATGCTGATCGATGACCTGCTTATCCTAGCGAAGCTTGAGGAGAAGCCCGGTGAAATAAAAATGGATAACGAAAATATCAGTAAGGTATTGAGCTCAGTTGTGGAAGATTATGAGTTCAAAGCCGGTGAAAAAAAGATAAGTATTAAAATTGATTGTGATGAAAAATTATCCGCAAGGATAAATAAGCATCTGACAGAGCAGGCAATTGGTAACCTGGTAGATAATGCCATAAAGTACAGTGATAAGAAAACCAGCATTGAAGTTGGCGCATTGTTAAAGAAAGACCAGTTGATAATTTATGTTAAGGATGAAGGTTATGGCATTAGTGAAGACCATATGCCAAGGCTTTTTGAGAGGTTTTACAGGATAGATAAAGGCAGAAGCAGGGATGAAGGCGGTACCGGGCTTGGGCTGGCAATTGTAAAACACATAGTAAATACAATGAACGGCACAATTGATGTTGAATCAGGGCCCGGAAAAGGTACAATATTTACGCTAAATATACCTCAAAAAAACGATTAATTCGGCAAATAAATCTTAACAAAATCTTAACAATTCCCTAACAGTACAATAAATTTATTAACATAATTTGCATTAAAAGTTAACAAGTTAAAATTAAATTAATTCCAAAAGATATGAAAAGTTCAGCAATGAAGCTTGCAGCAATTATGCTAATCCTGTTCTCATTTGCCGCAGCAGGCTGCGCAAAGAAGGATAAAACAGATTCAAAAGATAAAAAAACAGTAACAATAAAAGGTTCTGATACAATGGTGCATTTAATGAGCACCCTGGCAGAAGCTTTTATGAAGAAGAGCCCTGAAGTACAGGTATCGGTTACAGGCGGAGGCTCAGGAACAGGAATTGCGGCAATTATAAATGGTACAACTGATATATGCGCATCATCCAGAGATATGCAGCAGAAGGAAAAAGACCAGGCTAAGGAAAAGGGAATTAATCCTGTTGAAAAAGTTATAGCATTTGATGGTATTGCTATTGTTGTACACCCTGAAAATCCGTTGAAAGATATAACAATGGAACAGCTTAAGAAAATTTATACAGGTGCGTATAAGAACTGGAAAGAACTTGGCGGACCCGATCAGCCTATTACAACACTTTCACGTGAAAGTAATTCAGGTACATATGTATTTTTCCAGGAGCACGTATTAAACAAAGAAAATTATGCGCCAACAGTAAAGTTAATGCCTGCATCGTCATCAATTGTACAGTCAGTTTCCGCAGATAAATGGTCAATCGGTTATGTTGGGCTTGGTTACACAAAAGAAGGGAACATAAAAGTAGTTCCTGTTAAAAAAGATGATTCATCTCCTGCTGTAACTCCAACACATACAACAGTTCTTGATAAATCATACGGCATTGCCAGACCTTTATTCCTTTATTTTAACGGAGAGCCGGCTAATAATAACAAACTGCTTCTTGATTTTGCTGTGTCACCCGAAGGCCAGAAAATTGTTGAAGAGACAGGATATATCACACTTAAATAATAAAAGATCTAAAAATTAAGCTTTAATTGGAATTCCTGATAATTATTGAATAAACAAAGATTAAAGGCTAAGATAATAAAATATTTTCTGCAGAGCTGTGGTTCTCTTTCGATAATCATAGTTCTGCTTATATTTTTATTCCTGTTCAAGGAAGCTTTCCCGTTTATCGGTTCACCGGGTATTGGTGAGCTGTTCCATAATATATGGAACCCCGTTTCATTCCAGAAAGAAGAATTCGGATTATTCCCGCTTATAACAGGTTCAGTTTTAGTTACAATTTTGGCAACAGTTATCGCAATTCCTTTCGGGATAATCGGTGCGGTGTATATTTCCGAAGTGGCCTCGGCAAAAGAAAGGGAATTTTTAAAACCATTCATTGAGATCCTTGCAGGCATTCCTTCGGTTGTACTTGGATTTTTTGGTTTGATAGTAATTGCCCCCCTGATAAAAGATCTCTTTGGTCTTAATACAGGGCTCACAGCATTAACGGGTGCAGTACTGCTGGCATTTATGGCAATCCCTACAATTATGTCGATTTCAGAAGATGCGATCAAAAGCGTTCCGGCTGCATATAAAGAAGCATCGCTTGCGCTTGGTGCAAGTAAACTTGAAACTATATGGAAAGTTGTTGTTCCCGCTGCCTTATCGGGCATAGTTGCATCTGTGATGCTTGGTATGGGAAGGGTTGTTGGTGAAACAATGACCGTTATGATGGTTACAGGTAACGCACCTGTGATAAGTATGAATCCATTTACATCAGTCAGAACGATGACAGCAACCATTGCTGCTGAAATGGGTGAAGTAACAATCGGTTCTGAACACTACATGGCACTCTTCTGGGTCGGTATAGTTTTAATGTTAATGACATTCAGTCTAAATCTGATATCTTACCGGGTACTGAAAAAATACGGAATGATTGATAAATAATGAATAGTAAAAGAACAGGTGAAAAAGTGATTTATTGGGTAATGCGTGGTATAACTTACCTTGTAGTGGTTTTTATTGCTTATATCCTGATAGATATTCTGGTTCATGGTTTGCCTGCTATTTCGTGGGAGTTCATTACGGGTGACCCTGAAAAAAGCGGCGCAGAAGGCGGAATTTTTCCCGCAATCCTGGGAACGTTATTTTTAGTTATCGGAACGATCGTTGTAGCTTTACCTCTTGGAATGTTCAGCGCAGTTTATTTAACTGAATACGCAAAGCAGTCAAAATTCACGCAAACTATCAGAATGGCAATTGTCACTCTTGCCGGTGTACCTTCAATCGTGTTTGGTTTGTTCGGTCTGGGTTTGTTTGTAGTAGCGCTTGATTTCGGCGCGTCAATACTTGCAGGAAGTCTGACCCTGGCTTGTATGATACTGCCAACAATTATTGTTGCAAGCGAAGAGGCGTTAAAGTCAGTGCCAAAGTATATGAGGGAAGGCAGCCTTGCCCTGGGCGCTACAAAATGGGAAACCATTTATAAAAATGTCCTTCCGTATGCACTGCCCGGCATGTTGACAGGCGCAATATTAGGTATTGGAAGGGCAGCAGGTGAAACAGCGCCAATATTATTGACAGCCGCGGCTTTCTTTCTGCCGGAGCTGCCAAGCTCTGTTTATGACCAGGTTATGGCGCTGCCATATCACTTATATATACTTGCAACCCAGCACCCCGAAGCCCAAAAGATCCTTCCAATGCAGTACGGTACAGCTCTGGTGCTTTTATTTTTGGTTATCGGATTAAATTTTGTTGCTATAATTTTAAGGATAAAAGTTAGAAAAAAATATAAATGGTAAAAACTGAACTTTTTGCTGACGGAACCATGAAATGAGTGAAATACTGACGGATAATAATAACAAGGTTCATGTTGAAAATATGAATTTTTATTACGGCAATGTGCAGGCTTTGTTTGATATTAATATGGATATTGCCGAAAAAAAAGTTACTGCTTTTATAGGTCCTTCGGGCTGCGGGAAATCAACTTTCCTCAGGACCCTCAACAGAATGAACGATATTATAGACGGAACCAGAATTGAAGGAAAAGTATTGATAGATGGCAGTGATATTTTATAACCCGATGA
>JABFSP010000283.1 GCA_013140565.1 Ignavibacteria bacterium | reverse complement strand
CGCGTGAAGCTTTCAACTGAGCTGTCAAAAATTCAGACAGGCAAAACTATTTATATACTTGATGAACCCACAACAGGTCTGCATTTTGAAGATATCAGTATGCTGCTAAAAGTGCTGAACCAGCTTGTTGATAAAGGCAATTCAGTTATTGTGATTGAACATAATCTTGATGTAATAAAAACGGCTGACTGGGTCATTGATCTTGGACCCGAAGGCGGCGATGCCGGCGGTAAAATAATTGCCGAAGGAACCCCTGAAGATATTGTTAAGAAATTCATGAAACAATCCGTAACCGCAAAATTCCTGAAACCAGAATTAAAATAAGCTTTTGGAGCAAGTGACGTCAGGCTGAAAGTCTTTAGATATTTGCTATCCCTGTTTCCCAATCCGCCGAGGCGGACCGGTTTGGGAAACAAACAATATCAAAATGTAAATCAGGTACTAAAGTCCCGGGTTTGTGGTTTTACAGTTTCCCCCGCTCTAAAGAGCGGGGCTATTATTATTGCCACGACCTTTAGGTCGTGGATAATTATTGACTTCTAACGAGGCTTTAGCCGCTGATTCTTCTTTACTTTGAAACCTGGTAACTAACAACCTTTAAATATTCTTTTTGACATTTGGGCTTTGTCCTTTTGAGCGTGGAGAAATCCCGACTTGTCGGGATGACATTTCGTCTCTACATAATTTCTTCCATCATATCAACAATCTTCTCAGCGCTCAGATCAACCATGCATTTAAAATGTCCCAACGGGCATTTATCTCTGCCGTGATCGGTACACGGTCTGCACTCAAGTGAATCAATTTCAGCTATTTTATATTTTGATGTAAGCGGGTAAAATCCGAAGGATATATCTGTGGAGCCATAAATCAATACTACCGGAATCCCGCTCGCCGAACCTAGATGCTGAGCGGCGGAATCAACAGTAATAAGAGCTTTGGAGTATGTCATCACTTCGTATGACTCCAGCGGACTAAGCTTCCCGCAAAGATTCATCAGTGAATCATCCTTGAATACGTCTTCAAGTTCAGTGCAGTATGCTATATCAGCTTCGCCGCCAACCAACGCAATATTATAGCCCTTAAACATCAAAATTTTAGCAATTTCAGCTGCCTTTTCAATAGGTAACTGTTTTGAGAACCACTTTGAGCATGGCGCAAAACTAATGAGGTTTGATTTATGCACCAGAAGGTGCCTTACGTTTTCCTTTTGTTCAGTAGATGCATACAGTTCAGGTTTAAGCGAAACCTTTTTCTCATCATATTCAAGTCCGGGAATTTGTTTCACCAATTCAAGATTACGGTAGATTTCATGTTTATCCTTAATGTATTTCACTTTATTGGTAAGTAAAAACGCCATGGAGTTCTCTTCAAATCCGATTCTCACCTTGCTTTCACTGTAATAAGTAAGCAGCGAACTACGCAGAAACCTGTGCGGAGAAATTACAATATCATATTCCACTTCGCGTATTTCATTCAACACTTCTATGAATTTATCCAGCTTATCGCCGCCCTTTTTATCATAGGGTATAATTTTGTTAATGGCGGGGTGATTTTGCAGTGCACTTTCAGTTGATGGAATGCATAAAAAATCAACCAGCGCATCAGACAAATGCGCTTTAATGCTTTGCACCATCGGCAATGCAAGTATCACATCACCAAGGAAAGCTGTTTGTATTATAAGTATTTTTTTATTCTTCAAATTACATTACATAATTCCCCTCTTGAGAGGGGTGTCACGCTTTAGCGTGACGGGGTGTGTACAAGTAACACGGATATTTTGAAAGCTATGTCGTTTATACATTCTTAAACCTCCTGTGAAACCACAACCAATGGTCGGGTCTGAGCTTAATATACTCAACCAGCAGGTCAACATGCGCCTGCGTTAATGCTTTTACATTTTCTTCCGTTGATTCTTTATACATCGATGTATCGATCTCGTGAAACTTCAGTGAATAAGTTCCGTCAGAATTCCTGGTTGATACTCCGAACAATACTTCAGCACCTGTTTTAATGGCTATCCGTGCAGTACCTTCATATGTTGGCACTCCATCAAGGAAAAACTTAACTTTGATATTTTCCTTCGGTGCAGATTGATCTCCAAGCATCGCAACAACACCGTTGTTCTTTATTGCAGTCAATATTTCTCTAAGTGAATTCCTCATATCAATCATCCTGTTTCCACCGGATGTTCTGATTTCATTAATTCCTTCGTTCACTCTTTTATTTGTCTGCTCTTTTACTATCACGTTTACAGGTATATCATATATCTTGCTTACTCCATAAGCTGTCAATTCCCAGTTTCCAAAATGCCCGCTTATCATTATGAGTCCTTTACCATGCTTTAGCTTTTCCTGCATCAGCCCAATATTTTCAACTCTAAGCATTTTCCGTAATTGATCAGCAGAAAGTTTCCGCAAAAAAAAGAACTCAGCAATTACGGTCAGTACATTGACATAGCATCCCTTAACAATATTTTTTATCTCATCATCCTTTTTTTCAGGGAAAGCCAGCTTTAAATTGCTGATGGCAGTATTTTTCCGAATGGGAAGTATATAATAGAACAACTTTCCTTTCAGCCGGGCAATTTTCTGAATAAATCTAAGCGGAAATAAAGGTATCAGCACCTTTAGTAGTTCAAACAGAATGTACAGCAGAAAATTCATTATAAATTCCGGGTAAAATGTTCAAAGTATCAACAACAAAACTAACCAAAAATCATACATATAGCAATTTACAGCCTGTTGCCTGTTTATTTTAAACCATAAACTTGACTATAATAAGCATTTGCTAATTTGTATATTTGTTGAATATATAGG
>JABFSP010000237.1 GCA_013140565.1 Ignavibacteria bacterium | reverse complement strand
TAAACTTGTTAAGTTCAAAGGAGATTTCATTTGGGACAAGCACGAAAATGAAGATGAGATATTTTATGTAATAGAAGGAAGTTTTACCATGAAACTTCGTGATGGCGATATTGAGATAAAAGAAAATGAATTTATAATTATCCCCAACGGAGTTGAACATTGTCCTTTTGCACCGGAGGAAGTTGCGGTCATGCTTTTTGAACCGGCAGGAACAGTAAATACAGGAAATACAGATAGTGAATTCACGAAACATAATTTGCAGAAAATCTAGTTTTCGCGATAAAATCCAGGTAATAGGAGAATATAATTATGATAACTTATTTAAGAAATCGTTTTGCCCTTAACAGCAGCCATTTTTTATTAGAAGTAATTTGCTCAATGGTATGACTTTTAATATGTTCGATGAGTTTTTTTAATTTATAATCGTCTCTGTTAATGGTAAGTAAGGCAAGTTTATTCAAAGCTTCAATATACTTAAAGTATTTTTTCTTCATATATTCTGGCAGCAACGTATTTGAAGCTGTATAATGCTTAAATGAATCAATAAGAACAAACAGATCTTCATATTCACATGTTTCCAGATATATTTTGGAAGTAAGTACTTTGACCTTATAATAAATGAAATAATCACCTGTTTTAACCCTCGATAATTCTTTCAGTGCCTCATCATATTCATTGTTATAATAATACAGCATTCCTTTAGCCCAGCAATATGCATTTTCGCGCAGTTCAGGGACGACTTTGGGCGTATATTCCTCAATAAAACTTTCCACCCATGAGATCTTTTCTATTGATGCTGCTGAATCAATACAAACGAAGTATTGTTCCCGCTTCATCCAGCCGTTCTCCGTCGGGTAAGTTTTGTGTTTAAGCTGCAATTTGATAATGTCAAATAGTTCTTCATCAAATCCTTTTTTTTCCATTGAATACCTTATATTAGCATGAATAAATAGCTCAGTACTTATCATTATCCTGTCATACATTTCCATGCCGGAATAGTACTTAAGGTACAATTTCTTTAATTCAAAATATAGATTATCATCTACACGGTTTTGATTCAGTCTTATCATCAATTGCAGCGCTTTTATCAAGGGATACTTCTTCAGGTCCATTCTGCTCACATATTCCATCACAGTATCATAAAAGTTGTATTCATAATTGGTACTGATAAGCCCTTTGATATTATTTAAGATAGAATAATGCCTAAGCATTGAAGTTACAAAATAGACCAGGAATTTATCGTTTTGTGAAACAATTTTATCAAAAAATGCTTTTCGTTTCCCTAACAAATGTTTATTTTCATAAAATTCAAGCCATTCGTTTTCATTCAAATATTCCATTAACAAAGTATTTTCGTTCTTAACAGAATTATTGTCAAGTATTTTTTTTATTTCATTAAATTTTTTATCAAAATGTACAGCAAGTCTCCTCGATGAAAACTCTTTCAGTGTATTTAGTCTTACCCCGGCCTTTTCCTTTCTTAAATTCACAATAGCCAGGTATTCTTCGGCTAGTTTAAGCATATCATGAAATCTATCCCTCATTTTTTTATTATCATATTTTACTTCTCCGTAAATTGAGCTGTATACATTTTCACTTGTCAGATCATCATCTTCAAATTCAGGATAATAATTCTTCAGGAAAATATACAAACTTATAATTTTCGGGCTTTCATTGTGAAACGGAGAGTTAACGAATTTACCAAATTCAATAAATTCCGCAGGTTTAAATGTTTTAAACAAGCGTATCAGTTTTGTATTATTCAAATAATTTCAAAAGATTTAATTCAATAATTCATTGACGACAAATGTCATATAATATAGCTCAATTTTTTTAAAAAATCGCAATAAATATAAAATCCGTTTTTTTCAAAAAAACGACAAAAGGGATAATTTCTCTTTGGTAAATTAAACTGACTGTATGATATTTGTCACAATTCCAATTCAATAAATCTAATTATCAATCAAATGAGTAAGATCAAATCAAAGAACATCATTTTCATTCATGGTGCATTTGTAAGCAGGGTTTGCTGGGATGAATGGGTACCTTATTTTGAAAGCAAAGGCTACAAAGTAACAGTACCTTCCTGGCCGCATAAAGAAGATCCTCCCTCTGTACTTCGCAGCAGGCAGCCTGATCCGGATATTGCGAATTTGAGGATGCAGGACCTGATTGACCATTACACTGAGGTTGTAAACGGACTTGATGAAAAACCTATTGCAATTGGTCATTCATTTGGCGGATTAATTACGCAGATCCTTCTGAACAGAGACCTTGTGGATGCAGGTGTTGCTATTCATTCAGTTATGCCCCAGGGAGTATTTCCGCATGAGTTCTCATTCTTTAAAGCAACATGGGGTCCGCTGGGTTACCTTACCTCTGTTAAAGATTCATTTTTGTTCACATTAGACCAATGGAAATATGCATTTGCAAACGGACAAACTGAAGAAGAAGCAAAGAGAACTTACGACCTGCTTGTAGTACCCGAATCTAAACACATATCAAGAGATGCATTAACAAGTGTTGCAAAGGTAGATTTTAAAAAGAAACACAATCCTCTTCTTATGATCGCAGGCTCCGAAGATCATATTATGCCGGCTGACCTGAATCATTCCAATTTTAAGAAATATGAAGAAAATGGTTCCGTAAAGGAATATATTGAATTTGCAGGCAATAATCACTCGGTATTGGGATTACCTAACTGGAAAGAAGTTGCGGATCATGCTCTTAACTGGATAGAACAGCACAGGGCCTGATCATTTATGCATTACTTTGAACTTTGTTAAAAATAAAATTGTTATCTATATTCAGTAACAAAAATTTCAATAAATGATAACAAAGAATGAGTGGATCTTTCGATGAAACTTTGTTCATAACCTTAAATGTATTACCGGTGAACAAAAGAAAGCAACTTGTAATTCTGTTAGAAATTGTTTGGGAGAGATCAAATGGATATGCATAATTTATTGCCTCCACTGCCATATGGTGAGTGCAAAGACAGCCTGGAAACTCTTCATATGAAGATGCAGGTTGCAGGAAAAATTAAGCTTGCTTTAACCCCCTTTTTAAATCATTGGTGGAACGTGGCATTCCATATCAATGCTTCGGGGATGACAACTGGGCTTATCCCATATAATAATATTGTATTTGAAATTAATTTTGATCTTGTGCACCATGAACTGACAGTAAGAACAAGCCAAAATAAAATTAAAGCGATTTCTTTAGCAGCAGGTACAGTTGCTGAATTCTATAAAGAGATCATGGAAACTCTTGAATTATTTGGAATATACGCTGAAATAGACCCCGTGCCGGCTGAAGTACCCAATCCGGTGCGGTGCGATGAAGATATGCGTTCAACATACGAAAAAGATCACGTAACCAATTGGTGGAAAGTCCTGCTGCACTCAAAGATGATATTTGAGCAATACCGTTCATCATTCAGAGGCAAACAGAGTCCCGTGCTTTTTTACTGGGGCTCTTTTGACCTTAATCAAACCCGTTTTTCCGGTAAAGAAGCTGAACCTCCCGCCAGCAGTGGTATCATTATGAAGTATTCTGAAAATGAAGAGAATTTTGCAATAGGTTTCTGGCATGGAAACATGAGCTACCCCAAGGCTGCATTTTATTCTTATATTTATCCTTCCATCAAAGGATTTGAAAACGCTGATATTAAACCTGAAGAGGCTTCATTCAACGCACAGCTTGGAGAGTTTATTCTAGATTATGATAAGATCCGAACAGCTGAAGACCCTGATTCATTAATACTGGATTTCCTTAATTCAACATATAAAGAATGCGCAAAGCTTGCAGGCTGGCAGATAAGCTCATTTGTTAACCGGGTACCCAAATAAGATACATAAACGCCTTAAATCAGGAATCAAAATTTACGTGCGTTTTTGTTTTGTTCAGCCAGTCACTTCGTAAAATTGCATAACCGGTACAATCATACCTGTTTCCTTCAGCATCCGGCCATGCCAGTCGGTAATGGGCTTCTTTCATAAAGCCGCAATGCTCAAAAACTTTCCGCATAGCAATATTATCAATTCTTGTTGTGGCTTCAAATCTAAGTTTATTGGGATAGTTTGTAAACACAAAATCAGTTAACCATTTCAAAGCCTGTTTCCCTATTCCTTTACCGCGTAATTCTTCTTTAATTTTGATATCAAATAACGGCGTTTCATCGTCATCCTTTCCGTTGCCCAGATCAAACAATCTCATAACACCGATAATAATATCTGCATTCTTATCTTTTATCAGAAATGTTCTGCAGCCTTCTCCTGTAAAGTAACCAGATTCATATTGCGTTTCAAGTTTTTCCTTTGAAATTCGCGGAGTGCTGTGGAATTGCCAGTAACCGGATGAAAGAAATTTAATCAATTGATCTTTTTCTGAACTTCTGAATTCTGTAATTCTAATTTCCATAAGGTAACTTATTTCCCGGAAGCCGCCATTGCTTTCTTAATTTGTTTTATCATACCGGGTCCTTCATAAATAAGCCCTGTATATACCTGTACAAGTGATGCTCCAAGGTCCATTTTTTCCTTTACATCATCATAAGTTGATATCCCGCCGCAGGCAATTACAACAAGCTTGCCACCGGCTTTATTCATAACATATTTTATTACAGAGTTCGATATCGGCTCAAGTGGTTTTCCGCTGAGACCACCGCTTTCATATTTCCCTTTAGGCAGAGTATCCCGTGAGATTGTAGTATTTGTCGCAATAAGTCCGGTAATGTTATTATCAATTGATACCTGAATGATATCATCAAGCTCCGCTTCAGTCAGGTCCGGCGCGATCTTCAGGTAAATGTCTTTTGCGGTATCCGAAAATGTTGTATCAAGTTCATTATTCAGCTGCTGAAGGTGTTTTAAAATTTCATCAAGGAATTTCTTCTGCTGAAGCTGACGTAATCCTTCTGTGTTGGGAGAGCTTACATTTATTGTAAAGTAATCGGCGGTTTCAAAACACTTTTCGAATGAAAATTTATAATCCTGGTATGCATCATCAAGCTCTGTATGTTTATTCTTCCCGATGTTTACGCCTACAATAAAATCTTTGTTTATCTTTTCCTTTGATGCTTCAAGGTTTTTTTCAAATTCATCTGCTCCCGCATTATTGAATCCAAGCCTGTTTATGACCGCGCCGTATTCAGGTAGACGGAACATCCTTGGCTTGGGATTCCCATCCTGCGGAAGCGGGGTTACTGTACCGGCTTCAGCAAACCCGAAGCCCATTGCGTCCCATCCGGCAAGTGCAGTAGCGTTTTTATCCATACCGGCGGCCAGTCCAATTGGATTGCGAAAAGTAAGCCTGCCAACTTTAGTTTCGAGTTTTTTATCTTCAAAGCCGAAGAAAAGCTTTAACATGTTGGGAAATAATGAGCCGGAAAGTCTATTTATTGTGAAATTATGAACTTTTTCGGGATCGTAGTCAAATAAAAGCGGTCTGATGATCTTCTTATACATTGTACCACAAAGATAGCTGAAAATATTTTTTTGTGCTATGTTGATATAAGTATTACTCTACAATAAAATGAATTGAACAACCCTGAATTTTCAGGTAACTTTGCTGCTTATGAGCCTGATATATTTAGATAATGCCGCAACAACACCAATTGACCCCCGGGTCACGGAAGCTATGCTTCCATGGATTGGTGATAATTTTGGAAATCCTTCATCAGTACACGAAACAGGAAGGAAAGCCAAGGTAATGCTTGAAGATACCCGTGACCTTTTCGCTGAATTCATCGAGGCAAGACCATCTGAGATATATTTTACATCAGGAGGAACCGAGGCAAATAATTTTGCCATTAAAGGCTCTGCGTTTTATAACCTGGGTAAAAAAGATCATATCATCACTACCACAATTGAACACTCCGCAGTTATCGATACAGTTGAGTATCTTAAAATAAGGTTCGGTGTTAATGTTACTTACCTTAGAAACAATAAATATGGCGAAATTGACCTGAAAGAATTGAAAGATTCAGTAACCGATAGTACATTTCTTGTTTCTGTGATGCACTCAAATAATGAACTTGGTGTGATAAATGATATTTCATCAATTGCAGCTCTGTTAAAAGATACTGGTATTATGCTTCATACAGATATGGTTCAGTCATTGGGGAAAGTTAAGTTCAGCATTGAAGAAACAGGGGTTAATTTCGCGTCATTTTCCGGTCATAAAATATACGGACCCAAAGGTTTAGGCGTTTTATATATTAAGAAAGATTCCCCTATAGATAAATTCATTCATGGCGGTAAACAGGAGCGTGACAGGCGCGGCGGGACAGAAAACATTTCCGCAATTGCAGGTTTTAAGAAGGCTATTGAATTACTGAATGCCGAGATGGATTCTGATATAAAAAAAACATCTGAACTTAGAAATATACTTCTGGCTGAATTAAACTCTCAATTCAGCGATAAGATAATTGTTAATTCTGCGAAAGAGGGTGGTGTGTTCCTCCCAAACATAGTTAGCATTTCTTTTAATCCCAAAACTACAAAAATCGATCCGGATACATTGCTGATAAAGCTGGATATGAAAGGAATCGCAGTATCATCGGGCTCAGCATGTACCTCAGGCTCAGTGCAGCCATCACATGTGCTTAAAGCCATCGGATATGATGATAGTACCGCTCGGTCATCCATCAGAATCTCATTTGGGAGGTTTAATACAGAATCAGATATTGAGGGATTAATAAAGGGATTAAAAGAGATATTCTCTTGAAATTTTTTTAATAAAACATTAAATTATACTATGACTACACAATCAATAAAGAAAGAATTTCATGAGCTGATCGATAAGATCGATAATAAATTATTGTTGGAACGGTTTTATAGGGCGATGAGTTACAGTCACAAAAATTCTAAATTTGATCTGTGGGATTCACTAACTGATTCCCAGAGGCAGGAGATAATGGATGCATTTGAGGAAAGCAACGATGAAGAGAACCTTATAAATTATGAAGATGTAAAAGCAAAACATAAAGAATGGCTCTCAAAATAGTATTTAACAAAAGAGCCGATAATAAACTCGATTCAACCCTTGAATATCTAAAATCCGAATGGTCAGTCCGAGTAGCAAATGAATTTCTTGAACATCTTTATGAAACTCTTGATGTATTATCCATATTTCCTGAAATTGGTACGATAATAGATGATTTAAAAGAAATAAGAGGATTCCTGGCTACTAAACAAATAAAAGTCTACTACAGAATTAAAGACAACAAGCTAATAGTTTTAAATTTTATCGATACAAGACAAAAACCAAAATAACTAATTCGATTCCTTCAGCTTCAGATTTTCATCCGCATCATCTTCATCATTGCTCACCTTTTTGCTGAAAAAAAATTTGCGCACCTGGTTTTTGGTACTGCGGAATATCCCCGTACTGATGTAGAACAGGCAAAATGCGAAAAGCCCTTCCCCTTTAGTGGCAATTATCAATACAACCGAAAGTATTACAATGATAGTTTTTACGGGATGTTCTTTTACTTCGCGTTTATTGAACTTTGGAGTGGTATCATATTTAAATTTACTTACCATAAGCAAAGGTAAGGCAATTGCGATACAGTAAACAAATATTTCGCTTACATGTGAGTTAAAATTCAGGTTGTAGTAATACAGAATGAATGATGAAACTGTTACTGCTGGAATAGGTACAGGTACGCCGCTGAAATAATTTTTATCGAATCCAACAAGCTGCGCGTTGAATCTCGCAAGGCGCAATGCGCCGAATATCAATATCAATGCCGATAGCGCTATTCCTAGTCCATCAAGCGAGAAGAAATATACCTTATATAAAATAAACGACGGTGCAACTCCGAATGAAACCAGGTCAGCAAGGGAGTCAAGCTCAACACCAAATTTTGAAGAGGTACCTGTAAACCTTGCAACCACACCATCAAACATATCGAACAAACCGGCATAAAGTATAAACAAAGCTGCCTGTTCAAAATTCAGAGCGTCAGCGTGAATAATCGACATGAACCCGCAGAACAGGTTCAGCACTGTGAATAAGCTAGGTATGAATCCCATGCGGTTCTTCACTTATTCAGGGACCTCCGCAAGAAGTGTGATACCGCCCGTTACTTTCTGGTTAACACTCACTTTTATATTCGCATTTATTGGCATGATAACATCAGTTCTAGAACCGAATTTTATCATCCCGAATTTTTCACCAATTTTAACTTTATCACCAACTCTTAATTCACAAACAATACGCCTTGCTACAAAACCTGTGATCTGTTTAAAAAGCACCTTGAACCGTTCGCCTTCAATACCAATTATCGTTCTTTCATTCTTATCAGCGGAAGCGTGGTCATAAGCGGCAATGAATTCACCTTTTATATACTGGTAGAATTTCACTGTCCCGGATATAGGCACCCTGTTAACGTGAACATTCAATGGCGAAAGAAAAATCCCGATAACCTTTGCAGGACCCTTAATGAACTCATTTTCCTGAACTTCCTCAATCATCATTACTTTCCCGTCAGCGGGTGAAAGCACATCTCCGCTTTTCAGGTTTTCCGGTATCTGCCTTACAGGGTCACGGAAAAAATAAAGCGTGAATGAAATGAAAATTATCGAAATTACGAGTAATACCAGCTTGGCAATTTCATTTGGCACTAACAGTGCTGCCATATCAAGCGCTAAAGTTATAACAAGCGCTTTAATTACAGTACTTCTGCCATATATCGTAAGTCTCAAATCTTATCTAAACCTTTTTACTTTCCTAAAATGCGTTTTCTTACTTCGGCGTATGCTTCGTTAACTCCCCCAAGATCGAACCTGAAGCGGTCCTTATCAAGCTTCTTGTTGGTCTTCTTATCCCACAGCCTGCATGTATCGGGTGTTATTTCATCACCAAGCATTATTCTGCCTGTTTTATCTTTGCCGAACTCTAGCTTAAAATCAACAAGCTTCAATCCCCTCTTTAAAAAGAAAGGTTTAAGTAATGAATTGATCTTCTCCGCCATTTGTTTCAGTGTATTCAGATCTTTTTCGGTTGCAATTTTCATTGCAAGTGCATGTGAGTTGCTTATCATAGGGTCACCAAGCGAATCATCTTTATAATAGAATTCAACAATTGGTTTTGCAAGCTGGTGCCCTTCTTTGAAATTTGTTTTCTTAAGCAGACTGCCTGCCGCGATATTTCTCACAACAACTTCAATCGGTACTATCTTCAGGCGGTCAATTATCATTTCATTTTCAGAAACCTGCTTAACAAAATGATTCCTTACTCCCTTTTTCCTTAGATAGGTAAAAAGGAATGTTGTCAGTTCGCAATTAATAATTCCTTTGTTTAAGATCTTCCCTTTTTTCAAGGCATTAAAAGCAGTGGCATCGTCTTTGAATTCCTGCAATAACAGGTCTTTGTGCCCTTTTAAAGTATAAAGCTTTTTCGCTTTACCTTCGTAAATCTGTTTTATTTTTGTGTAATTTTCGGTCATTTTTGTGTATTAAAATCAAAATTACTCATATCTGTTTCAAATTACAATCCAAACAAATAATTAGAAGCGGTTAAATTATTATTAAAATACATGATTATATTTAAGTATCCGTAATTTCATATCATATAAAATCATTTAAAGATAAATTTGCTTTCTGCTGAAACATAGAAATGACAGAAAGAGCTTA
>JABFSP010000152.1 GCA_013140565.1 Ignavibacteria bacterium | reverse complement strand
ATATATAATAATAATCTGATCGAGGAGCCCGATTCGGTTGAATGACCTTATCATAAATACTACTGCCTACTATATAGTCACTGTAATTTTATACGTGATTGCTGTATTATTTTTTGTAATGCACTTCTCCGCAAAGGTTAAAGAAATAGTTTATACTTTTTTCCAAAAATCTGCAAAATCAATAACTAACAGGAAATTTTACCCGGCTTTTAGGACAAATGTTTCAAAACTCTTTGGCGGACCCTTAAAAAAGATATGGTCAGTTACTTTTCGGTTTATTTCAAGCATTTCTGTTTATTTCAGAAAAGCTGAGGATTATTTTACTTCGAAAATACTACCGTTAGTTATCGAACCTGTGAATATTGCTTCGCTGCTTATCAGGAAAGTGTATACAGATAGTCAAACTGCCGTTATTTCAGTTATGGCGGCCTTAATTGTGGCATTTTATTTCATTTTAACTATTTTCTAAAATTATTATTATTGTGGTTTAGTACTTGCCGCTCCTCCTTTGGCGGGAGAGGCATTGCGGAATTGTCCGAAACTTTCAACTGCTCTGCAGTCGCAAGTCATAGCTTTCTACTGGTACTCAGTGCCGGCCCAAGCGCACTAAGACTCAAAATCTGGTTATTGCAACGTTGTAACGGTGAGAGTCCCTGACTTAAAACGCTTTGGCGGAGGAAGTCTTGACTTACAGAGCTGCGGCAGCAGCGAAGGAAGTCGTTTGGCGGTAAAAAGGGTTTTAAAAACAAAAGGAATATTCCAAATAGTTTAAAAAGTTCATTTAATTTAAAGTTGTACTTGCCGCCATGGCGGAATTGGTAGACGCGCTAGACTCAAAATCTAGTAATGGCAACATTGTAACGGTTCGACTCCGTTTGGCGGTACAAATCTTAAATCTTCATTTATGAGTAAATTCTTTGTTTATTGCCTGTATTCAGATTTGCATGACAGGCTGTATATTGGACAGACTAATAACATTGAAAAAAGATTTAAGCAGCATAGTGATGGCAAAGTGCTTTCAACAAAGAAGTTCCTTCCTTACAGAATAATTTACTTTGAAGAAGTACCTGACCGGGCTTCGGCATTCAGACGTGAAAAAGAATTGAAGGTTTCATCCAGAAGAAAATTTTTAAGAAAATTGATCAATCACGATATAATTGAACCAGGAAACAATTAATATTCTCTTCAATTTTCTACCTGAAATTACGTTATCCCTTACAGTTTTAATTTTAAATGTATTCGGCAATTCAGCTAAAAAGGAGAATCCCTTGTTATATATTGTATTCACCGGGGGAATATTACTTTCGGCAATTTTCAGCTATATGCAGGTTTACTTTGCACCACAGCAGCTTTTGGGCGGAATGTTTTCAGCGGACCACTATTCATATGCAGCTAGAGTTATTCTGTGTTCAGTCATGGCAGTATCTTCTATATCTTTCTTTGGCAAAAAATCGCAAACCTACGAATTTACCCTGATCACAGTATCATTCATTGGTGCCCTGCTTGCAGTTACTGCATCGAATGTCTTCATGATGTTTATATCACTGCAGGTTATGGTAATTCCGCTGTACTTACTTATCTACTATGAAATAAAACCTGCAATAAAGTATTTCATTTTCAGTTCATTATTTATTGCTGTTATGTTATACGGCATAACTTTGCTTTATGGCTTAACCGGCACTGGTGAATATACAATGATATCAAATTATCTTTCATTTAATCCGGTAAACACACTTATTCTCATATTGTCGGTCATATTAATTATTTCTGGATTAGCTTTTACTTCCCTGCTTGCTCCATTCAATTTAAGTTTTCCTTTGTTGAGCAAAAAATTAAAAACCGGACATTTTGTACAGTTTTCTTTGATTAATGTAATTGCAGTATTATTTATTATTGGAAGACTTATTTTCACTGTGCTTAAAGATCATAATACATTTGTATCATCAGCCGAACATATAACTTTCATTAACGGTGTGAACTGGAAATTACTGCTCGCAGTAATTTCGGTGTGTTCAATAATAGCCGGTAATTTAGTGATACTATGGCAATATGACCTGAAGAAGATCGCGGTGTATATCATAATTTCACAGGCGGGGTATTTATTATTAGGGATCATTTCAGGTTCAGCAGCAGGACTTTCAGCCTTTGTTAGCAGTATGGTAGTATTTGCTATAAACTCGCTTGGGATAATCTTCTGTATAAACCTGATTAACACCCGGTATAATGTAACTGAAACAGCAGGCTTAAAATCACTCGGCAAAAACGATAAGTTTTTATTTCTGGCATTCATATTTTTCCTCGTATCATCAGCCGGATTTCCTCTTACCGCTGGATTCAATTCAAAGCTCATCCTGTATTCGCTCCCCAACTTAGAAAATTACTTTTGGCTTATTGCAGCCGGAATAGTTTCTTCAGTCGTATTTCTCTTCTTTATATTCAGACTTTCATTGGTTATTTTTACCGGTCAAAATACCCAAAATTCTTCCAAAATTGGAACACAACCAGTCATTGTGTTGTTGATACTGTTGTTTCCCATAGTTTTGTTTGGTATTTTTGTATCCCCACTTTTGGAATGGGCTAACTATTGTTCAAATCTCTTCGGAATCTAGAGATTTAGTAACGTATAGGTGGTATTGTTTACATACACCATTTATACTATGTTTACTTGTAAATTTTTCCGATTTTTAAACTTCTAAACTAATAAATTAATGTGTGGTATTGTTGCGTATTTAGGTAATAAACAGGCACTTCCGATAATTTTAAGCGGATTAAAGAAGCTT
The DNA here is from genome assembly GCA_013140565.1 of Ignavibacteria bacterium. Classification (GTDB taxonomy): domain Bacteria; phylum Bacteroidota; class Ignavibacteria; order Tepidaquicellales; family OLB5; genus OLB5. Next base: position 6,862 of record JABFSP010000152.1, on the reverse strand, counting down.
GAATACAGGGGGTATGATTCCGCCGGCGTTGCGCTGATGTTCGATAACGAAATTGCCGTCAGGAAAACTGCGGGAAAGGTAACTGACCTCGAAAATCTTCTGAGTACCAACGGGTACGATCAGAACGCCAGCATAGGTTTTGGCCATACACGCTGGGCTACACACGGTGAACCCAACAACCGCAACGCTCACCCCATTTTTGATGAAGGCAACGAAATAGTCGTAATTCACAACGGCATAATAGAAAACTATAATGTTCTTAAAACCAGGCTTGAGCGTGAAGGTTATCAGTTCACAACTGATACTGATACCGAGTGCCTGGTACATTTAATACGCTCTCACTACAAAAATGTTATGGATTTTGAAACCGCGGTAAGGCTTGCACTTGCTGAAGTTGATGGTACTTACGGAATGTGCGTACTTTCAAAATTCGACCCGGATAAAATTATAGCGGCAAGAAAAGGCTCTCCATTAGTACTGGGCGTTGGCGATGGCGAATTCATCATTGCCTCAGATGCGACAGCAATTGTTCCCTATACCCGCCAGGTGTTATACCTGATGGATGGCGAAATGGTAATATGCAACCGTGATAAATTTGAGATCAAAACAATTTACGATGAAGTAATAGAGCGCGAGCTTGAAGAAATTACATTTGACCTTGAAGAGATTGAAAAAGGCGGATATGAACATTTCATGCTCAAGGAAATTAATGAGCAGCCTGATTCTATTACAAACACAATGCGCGGAAGGATAATAAAAGAAAACGGACTTGTTAAGCTTGGCGGCTTAATGAACGTTACCGATAAATTAAAATTCGCGCCAAGGATAATTATTTCTGCATGCGGAACAGCATGGCATGCAGGTTTGGTTGGCGAGTATATGATAGAACAGATGTGCAAAATTCCCGTTGAGGTTGAATACGCATCGGAGTTCCGTTACCGCAATCCGGTAATTTACCCGAACGATATAATGTTCGTTATCAGCCAGAGCGGTGAAACCGCTGATACACTGGCAGCGCTTAAGGAAGCAAAATCACGCGGCGCTGATGTATATGGTATTGTTAACGTTGTTGGAAGCACTATCGCCAGGGAAACACATGCAGGGGTTTACACTCATGCCGGACCTGAAATTGGTGTCGCTTCAACAAAGGCATTTACTTCACAGCTAACGGGTCTTGCGCTGATAGCGCTTATGATAGCGCAGTACAGAAATTCACTGCCTGCTAATGAGATCAAAGAAATTACAGATGAACTGCTCAGGATACCTGAGAAGATAAAAGAAATTCTCGCATTAAACGATAAGATCCTTGAAATTGCAAAAATATTCAAGTTCTGCCAGCATATGTTATACCTGGGCAGGGGTTATAACTTCCCTGTTGCGCTTGAAGGAGCACTGAAGCTTAAGGAAATATCCTACATCCACGCTGAAGGTTACCCTGCCGCGGAAATGAAACACGGTCCAATAGCTTTAATTGATCAGAACATGCCGGTTATTGTGATTGCGCCAAAGGATTCAACCTACGAGAAAGTAATTTCCAATATCCGCGAAGTTAAGGCAAGAAAAGGCGTAGTGATAACTATCACAGATTTTGACAGCGATAGCCACATTGAAGAGTATTCTGATTACATTATCAAAATTCCACATACTTTGGAGATGCTCTCCCCTATCTTAACGACTATCCCGCTGCAGATGCTTGCATACCACTTAGCAGTGCTGAGAGGCTGCAATGTCGATCAGCCGCGTAACCTTGCAAAGAGTGTCACTGTTGAATAGAATATAATTGTTAAAAATACTGTTAATTGAATGAAGCCCGGCGAAAGCCGGGTTTTTTATGGTAACTTTTAAGGATTTCATTATTTTTCAAAAAGATATATTTTTGCATAACCACAGCTAATTAAATTATACGAATAATGAAAAATATCAAATATTTATTACCGATTCTGTTTTTATTTATAGGTTTATCAGTTTATGCGCAGAATGACGATATGAAAAAAGAGGGCGAAAAGGTCGAAGCTAAAGAGCTTACCGATGGCACGCTTTACGGTGCTGATATCAACGCCGATTCAAAAATACTCACAATAGCCGAAATATACGCGGATACAACGGTTTTTTCAGGTAAAACCGTTGTCGTAAAAGGCAGCATGTCTGAATTATGCCGCTCAGGCGGATGCTGGACAGTCATAAGTGATGGCAGCATGAACATCAGGGCTCTAACCCTGCACAAATTCATCATGCCAAAAGAAATGGATATCACAGGCAAAGTTGCTGTTGTTGAAGGAGTATTTGGCGTGAAAGAAATCACTGAAGAGCAGGCAAAACATTTCGCAGAAGAATCCGGTAAGGATCCGAACACAATCACCGGACCGCAGAAGATGTACAGGATAAGTGCGACAGGGATAAAGATTCTTAAATAAGGCAAAAGTAAAAAGGCAGAAGGCAAAAAAATACCAAAAGACTAAAGGGGCTATGAAGCCCCTTTTTTTATTGAAAATTGTCATGCTGAACTTGTTTCAGCATCCCGGAGTTTTTGGCTGGTCCCGCATCAGCGGGATGCATGCTTACTCCAAAATTAACGAATATTAAAAAGACCCTGAAACAAGTTCAGGGTGACAAAGCAAAAAAGGAACACTGATTAGGCGTTCCTTTAAAATCGCATTGACGCAGTCAATGCATTCCAAAAATATTTACTTTGCGAATGTAAACTTAACAGTCTTGGTTTCTGTTCCCCTGACAAAGGTAACTTCAGATTCTTCGCCCGGTTTAAATTTTGTTAATGCATCGGTGTAATCATATATATTTTTAATTTCATACTGACCCAGTTTTGTGATTACATCACCTCCCTGAAGTCCCGATTTTTCTGCTACGCCGCCCGACTTAACTCCTGTAATTTCGAGCCCTTCCTTTGTGCTGGAGTAATCAGGAATAACTCCCAAAGTAACCCTGAAACCCATATTGGTTTCTTTCTTTTCTTCGGTGACTTTGATAAAATCAGGCTTTGCTGAAAGTGTGTTTACATAATTTACTATACCTACTACCATATTCAGGACTTTTGCTTCGCCATCTGCGTTTATAAGCTGCCAGTCATCGCTTGGTTTGTGGTAATCCTTATGCAGTCCGGTGAAAAAGAACAGCACCGGAATATCTTTGCCATAAAAGCTTGCATGGTCACTTGGTCCATAGCCATCTTTGTTATACGCTGCGGTAAAGTTATATGTTTTATTGAGGGAATCAAGTAATCCCTGCCAGATGGATGATGTTCCTGTTCCTCCAATTGTCAGCTTGTTATCAGTAAGTCTGCCAACCATATCAAGATTTATCATTGAAACCACATTATACTTCTTCATCAATTCACTTTTTGTGAAGTGTCCAGAGCCTATAAGTCCTGCTTCTTCACCGCTGAATGTCATGAATATTATGCTTCGCTTCAGGTCCTTTTTCTTTGTTGAATAATACTGGGCTAATTCAAGTATACCAGCTACGCCCGATGCATTATCATCAGCGCCGTTGTGGATTTCTGAGACATGGCTATCGTGCAGTGAGCCGTATTTTAACCCGTCACCTAAATGATCCATATGCGCGCCGATAATTATGTATTCATTCTTTAGTACCGGGTCTTTACCTTCAATTTTGCCGATAACATTATTTGTTAATGCTTTTATTCTTACAAGATCAGCTTTTAGCTGTGCCATTCCCCCGCCGAATTCAAATGACATGGGAGTTCTGAGACTATCAATATTCTTCTGAACTTCTGATAAAGTCATCTTTTTCGAGTTGGTGAAAATGTATTCCACATATGAACGCTTTACATTCATTACCGGAATATCCATTGTTTCACCGGGACCTGACATTCTTAACTTAACCAGTTCATCTTCACCGCTCTCGGGTCCTTTAACAACTATAATACCCGCAGCGCCCTGCTCTTTAGCTGCTGCGCATTTTATGCGGAGCCTTTCGTACTTACTGAACGGATTATCATGCGGATTGTTGTAACCCGGTGAGTACATAAGCATCAAAGCGATCTTCCCTTTCAGGTCAATACCTGCATAATCGTTGTAATTAAGCTCAGGTGCATTTATGCCGTAACCTACAAATACAATATTTCCCTGCGCGGTTCCGTTTGCTGAGAGGTATAAAGTAGTGAACTCCTCGCCGGAGCCCTTGATAAGCTCACCATTGCCGATTGAAAGAGAGTTATCTTTGCCAAGCTTTATTTCGCTGATGTAATCAAACGGCTGTAAATAGCCGTCTTCGCCTGCAGGTGTGATGCCGTATTCTCCAAACTCATTGACGATATACTCAACGGTCAGTTTATCACCATCTGTCCCGGGGAAACGGCCTGCAAGCTCATCGCTTGCGAGGTATTTGATGTGATCTGTCACTTCACCTGATGTAATTTTCGGTGATTTATCACCGGGGTTTACAAAAGCAACGGAAGCAACGAATAATGCTGATAAGAAAATTTTTAAATAAATTTTCATGATTTAATTTTTATATATTGATGTGCGACTCCTATGGAGTCGGGTTGTTATTTGCCTTTAATACTATAAATGTTCAACTCCTACGGAGTTGTCACAAAAGAAAATTTAACTATAGCATTGACACAGTCAACGCACTCCAAAAAAATCCATTTGTCATTTGAGCTTTGACATTTGACATTTTGTTTCTATTCTACCCAGTCGCAAATAAAAACATTTGTTTCGCCCTGCTTTGCGTTGAAGCGGTTTGAGCAGAACACGAATTTTTTGCCGCCATCGTGAAGTGAAAACATTGGGAAACCATCAAAAGTATCGTTGAATGTTATCTGTTCATTTCCCGTACCATCTGAGTTAATTAAAAATAGATCAAAATTTCTGCCTTTGGGGTCAGCCTGGTTTGAACAGTAAATTATCCTTTTATTATCAGGAAGGAAATACGGACCGAAGTTAGCTGCTCCGTTACTTGTAACCTGGCGGATATTTGAACCATCAGCATTCATAACGTAAATTTCAAGCATACCCGGGCGAATCAGACCCTGCGCGAGAAGGTCCTGGTATTCCTTTAGCTTTGCGGGATCGTCAAATCTTGATGCACGGAAAACTATCATAGTGCCATCATATGAATAATACGCGCCGCCATCATAGCCTGCAATATTGGTCAATTGTTTTACATCGCTGCCATCCAGGTTCATAGAATAAAGATCAATATCACCGTTTCTGGTTGATGTAAATATTATTTTATCTCCCTTAGGAGAAATTGTTGCCTCTGCGTCGTAACCTTTGACATCAGTAAGTTTTACGGGATTTGTGCCATCAACATTTGATTTAAAAATATCATAGTCTGAATACAACGCCCATACATAACCTTTTGAGTGATCAGGCTTCTGCGGGCACATATCGCCGCCTAAATGGGTTGAAGCATACAAAATACTTTTACCATCGGGGTAGAAGTATGAACAGGTTGTTCTGCCTTTACCGGTGCTTACCAGATGTTTGCCTGAACCGTCTGTGTTCATAATGAATATCTGGTCGCATTCATATTCGCCGGTTGACTGGAAAATTATTTTAGAACCGTCAAATGAAAAATACGCTTCAGCGTTCTCACCGCCATTGGTTAACATCTGCATATTTTTAAAATGCTTTTCCTGCGCGTAAACTAATGTATCACCGGCTGTTAAAGAGCCTTTTGATGCAGAAACATCATTAAAATTCCATATAAATGAGCATGCTGTTAAACATACTATAATAACCGCTGTAATTTTTGTTTTCATAATTGCAAATATATTAATAATTGTAATTACCTTTTATGATAAAAGTCATAAGCCTGATTTTGTTAAAAATATACGGGAATTTAAACAGAAATTAAGAAAAAAATCATTCTTCAAATCTTTTCACTTCAAAAACGCCTTCAATATGTTTAATTTTTTCAATAAGCTCATTCAGGTGCGTGACATTCTTAACCATGAGTATAACAGTACCATCAAACAATGAGCCTTTTGAAGCGATACTTACACTCTTGATATTAGTATTGCTGTAAACAGAAATTACATTTGTAATTTCGTTCAGCATTCCCGGCCTGTCTTCACCGCTTATTTTAATACCAACGAAGAACTCATCTTCAACCTGTTCTGGCCACTGAACATCTATGATCCTCTGAGGATCAGAAAGGAAAAGGTTTGAAAGGTTCTTGCATGACTTCTTATGTATCTTAATTCCTTCGGTCTTTGAAATAAATCCTATTATATCTTCTCCCGGTATTGGATTGCAGCAATTTGCGTAGCTGAAAAGCAGGTCCTTTACATCACCGCCGGCAATAATTTTATTTTTTGTAGAGCGCGCAGATTTGATATAAGTTTCAAACAGGCTCTGTTCATTTTCTTTGACTTTTACTGTTTGAACTTTTTCAATTGGCTTAACCCAGGGTGAAACAATTTCGCCGCTGATAAGTTTATTTCTGTCTTTAACAAGCTCATAAAGTTCTTCGGCTGAAAGCCTGCCTTCGGCAAGGCTTAAATACATGTGCTGCAGGCTTTCAAACTTAAGCCTGGCAAGCAGTTTTATCATGTCATCTTCGCTCAGCGTCAGCTTCATTTTCTTCAACTTTTTGCCCCAAAGTTCTCTTCCTTCATCAATTCTTAGTCTGCGCTCATTGTTGAAATATTTATGAATATCCGATTTTGCCTTATGTGTAACTGCAAATTTCTCCCAATCCTGGTGCGGCTTTTTTATTTTCGATGTGATAACTTCTATCTGGTCGCCACTTTTAAGTTTTGAGTCAAGCGGAACAATTTTACCGTTAACCTTTGCTCCGATGCATTTATATCCAACTTCACTATTGATATCAAATGCAAAATCAATCGGGGTTTCATTTATCGGAAGTATTTTCA
>JABFSP010000102.1 GCA_013140565.1 Ignavibacteria bacterium | reverse complement strand
GTATATAATAAAAAATACATTATTATCCGGTATTTTCTTTCTTTCATTCTTTGTTAGTCCGGCAGCTTCACAGCCATCTGTAGAATGGGCGAGAAGATATAAAGTGCATAATGACAGCAAGGACGTGGTCTTTTACGTCAAAACCGATGGTTTTGGAAATTGTTATTCGGCAGGACTTTCCACTGATAGTACGACAGGTTTATTTATTTCCAATATTGTAATTTTTAAATTCAGTCCTTCAGGGGAGGAACTTTGGCAAATACGAACAAATGGATTTCATTTTTCAGCTTTTACGGGATTTTTGATTGATGCTGAAGGGAGTTCTTATATATCAGGCACGGGCGGCAATATGGGCGGAACCAGCTATACCACAATGAAATATAATTCATCAGGCACACTCCAGTGGGCAAAAGAATATACAGGGAATCTTAACAGCTCAAATTCACCAAATGCTGTGTTTAGAGATGGCAGCGGAAATATAGTGGTTACAGGTAATACACGGGAGGGAGCGAATACAGATATCGCTACAGTAAAATACAGCTCAACAGGAGAAGAGATGTGGGTTAGAAGATTTAGTGAACCGGGAAATTTTTATCAGTCGGGCAACGCAGTTTGCACGGATAATGGAGGTAATGTATATGTTACAGGAACTTCCACTATCAATAATCAAACGACAGAGCTTATTACGATAAAATATGACCCCCTGGGCCAGCAGCAATGGGTGAAAAGATACAGCGGCTCAGCAGGACTAAATGCAGAAGGGAATAAGATTATCACAGATAACCTGAATAATATATATGTCATTGGAAAAAGCAGGGAGACAGGTTCAGGGTATGATGTATGTATAATAAAATATGATCCTTCGGGTAATCAGTTGTGGTTGAGAATAGTAGATATCCCCGGGAGCGAAAACGTGTATATTTGGGAATTTATATCCGATGGTGCAGGAAATTTAATAATACACGGCCAAGGTGGTTTAATCGGGAACTTTTTGTTAAAATATACTTCTACGGGCGATAATTTATGGATACGTGACGTTACCGAGGATATGTATCATATGGATATGGATAATAAAGGAAATATATATATAGCAGCCCATGACCAGGAATCGGCATATCATATATTAAAATATACACCACAAGGTACCAGGCAATGGAAGGTTGCATATCCGGATACCGTTGGGAAAGATAATATTATATTTACTCTATCTCTGGATAACGCGGGAAATATATTTACGGGAGGAGCAATTGGAATATCTGGTACGGAAATAGAATGTGTGACGGTAAAATTTTCTGATCCTACAGGAATCCAGCAAATAAATGAAGGGGTTCCCGGTACTTTTTCTTTATCACAGAATTATCCTAATCCTTTTAATCCAACAACAACCATTAAGTTTGATATAACCGAAGAGTCCAGCGTTAAGGTTGTAATTTATGATATGCTTGGCAGGGAGATATATACACTGGTTAATGAAACCATGATTGCCGGGAGTTACAAAGTTGATTTTAACGCATCTGATCTGGCCAGCGGAACATATTTTTATAGAATTAATGCCGGTGATTTTTCTGATATAAAAAAAATGATTTTGATAAAATAATTTTTCCTGCTTGATTCCCTCCAATCTAATGTTCGCTTTGAAAGCAGGAAATTGGAGTACCTTTAATAGCAGTTTTTTCCGGCTGCTGTAAAAGGGAAACAATTTTAAATTGTGCATAAATATCAGTATAAGTATCATGCAATTTGTTAAATATAAAAAAATGATTATGACTTTTTTAAATTATATTTTCATTGTTCTCTCAATTGTTATTTTCTTATCGCCGAAAGTAAACTCTCAGTTTGTCAGTTATAATGATGAATACGGCAACGATTCCGGTATTGGAGTGCTTGGACCGGTATCACAGGGAAAGTATGTTGCAGTTCCATTTCCAAATAATATATATTATCAATGGCTGCATAGCGGGTACTTCCAGGCATGGGTTTACCTGACATCGTATAGCCAAAATACAACTTATATTATTCATAAAGGAGATAGCCTTAATCTCTCCATTGGAGGTGAGGATGTTAATCACAGGCCGTATTTCCAAAGGGGAAGCCTGAAGTGTACAGGATTGAACCCTGTACCATTAAACAAGTGGACCCACATAACAGCGACCTGGATCAGGGATGAAGGTGACGTTATCGGAATGATACAGGTTAATGGCTATCCCGAGGATAGCCGGGCAATGGTTACACTGGATCCTTTAAATTCTGATTCACTTACAATTGGAGGCAGTAAATTTAACCCCGCATCATCAATTAACGGCTATATAGATGAGGTAAGGATAGGGAATCATTTTATACAATCCTCAGAGAGGTTTACCGCAATAGGAGGCGATCCATTGGCTAATCTTAATGGTGCAATTACTTCTTCGAATGCCTATATCAGCTTGTTAGCATCATGGTCCTTTAACGAAGTTAATTCTGCAATCACATTTGATGGAATTGGGGGCTTTAACGGTTACTGCAGGGGCGGGATTGAACTTAGCCATATTAATAATCTTAGTAAATCCATACCTTATAATCTTGCTTTGAAGCTTGACGGAAGAGCGGTACGCATCAATCACCATAATGTATTCAACCGGCCAGCATCCGGAACGATAGACTGCTGGATCTATCGGGATAGTTTCTTTGTCCCTAATAATCCAACTATCCTTACTAAGGGTAATACAGAGCAAACCACTACTTTCAGGCTGTATATGAGTCCTTCGGGAAACCTTGGGTTTCAGATAGGCGGCGGCAATACTTCAAGCGGCACAGTTCCAAACAGGAAGTGGACCCATGCAGCGGTAACGTGGAAAAATGAAGCCGGCGCGTATACAATAAAGTTTTACATAAACGGCAAATTCAGAAACCAGGCTGTTATAAATTCTGCAATGCCGTTAAATGCAGATACTGCCTGGATAGGGGGTACTATTTGGCAAAGCGGCTTAGGTTATATGGGATATTTAGATGAATTAAGGCTATGGAAAACAGACCTGACAGCTGAGGAGGTAAAAAATAATATGTTTGTTTCATCAAAAACCCGGAACACTTTTCAAATTCAGAATTTAGGTGTTTCATGGGGCTTTGAAGGAAACCTCTTAAGTATTGGTGAAAACGGGATATTCACAAACTTTACGCCTGAAGGTATTACTTCACGCTTTAGCGCATATATTAATGAAGATGATTCAGGCTACGCATCAGAACGGTTCATTGCTCACCCAACGGCAATAAACCGTAATATAGGAGGTAATGTATTCCCGGGTGAGTTTACTATAAATACTCCGGATAAAAATGTTCCTGCAGGGCAAACTGTAACTGATACTATTTCAATGGGCAATATCTCTCCGCTTAACAATATCGAAGTATTTCTTTCATACCAGCATCATTCAATTGGAGAGAATATGATCTCATTAAAAGCTCCAAACGGGCAGTCCAGAGCTCTTCTAAGCAGTAATGGAGGAGATGGTAATGATGTGCTTGCATTCTTTGCGGATGGGAATAATTCTCTTAACAGCCTTTTCCCTCCATGGTCAAACATTGTTACACCGAGCCAATCATTTGGAAACTTTGGCGGAAGCGGTGTGCAGGGGAACTGGATAATAACCATTACCAATTCGGATGCTTCAAATGCAGGCAAACTGCTTGGTTGGGGGATCAGGGTAAACAATCCCACTATCGGAGTGGATCCTGTTCCGGGAAATATACCGGATAAATTTATGCTGCACCAGAATTATCCTAATCCTTTTAATCCTGAAACAAAGATAAAGTTTAGTCTGCCGGCATCTTCATTTGTGAAGTTAGTTATATTCGATATACTCGGCAGGGAAATCAAAACTATTTTAAACCTGCAAATGAAAGCGGGTAATTACGAAGCGGATTTTGATGCATCTTTACTGGCGGGCGGGATCTATTTTTATAAACTTAATGCAGGTTCATTTACGGAAACGAAAAAAATGATATTGATTAAATAGTCATTTCGTTTAGGGGCGATTCAAATTGGAGGATATGTATGAAAAGGATATGATGGTGGTTGAAGCTGTTAGTTGATCAGCAGACCGGGAGGTCTGCTGATTTTTTCAGAAAGTTTGTTTTTGACCTTACAGAATGCATTGCCCAAAGAACTGGTTTAGAAAAAAACAGAGTTGTCAGCGAAATATAAAAATATGAATTCGTTTTTTTTTTTTTCACACATATTATAATTTATTTTCAGAAAACTGCTTTTCTTTCGTCTTTTGGGGCAAAATCATTAACAAAGATTAAAGAACATTTTCACAATCAGCAAAAGGTTCCTTTGGAAATTGAAGATACATTAATTAGTTTTGAATTAACAGGATCCATTCTTAAAATTAAACTTGACTAAGATAAGATAATAATTACTTTTTTAAATAGCCGGTTATGAGCTCTCTATACCGGGTTTCTTAACAAAAATAAAAAAGCAATAATTATGATGACAAAAAAGAATTTGAATCTGGTTAGAATATTCACTTACTCTGTTCTATTCTTCAGTTTTCCGTTTACAGCATTAACTCAATGGATTGAAATATCAACGGGTGCCGGTCCATCATTTTATCTTAATAGAGTGATGATGATCAATAGTTCAACAGGTTTTATCGGAAGTTCAGAGTATAATTTCCCGGATCAAACTTTGGGCAAAATACTCAGAACAACTAACGGCGGGCTCAACTGGAATGTTGTGCATTCGGATTCTATCGAGTACTTTGATTTCCACTTTTTTAATTCAAATACCGGGATTGCCGGAGGCGGCTATTACAGTTTCTATGGGAAAATGCTCAAGACTACAAATGCAGGATTGAACTGGCAGGATATAACCCCGATTCACCTTCCCACCAATATTCATGATCTGAAATTCATTGATGAAAATACCGGTTTCGCATCAGGATATCATGGTGCATTAAAAACTACTAATGGCGGAATGAACTGGTTTGAGTCTATTCTGCTGGAATCCCCGGTAGCCGGGTTTAGATGCAGGATGCATTTTGTTAATGCAGATATAGGTTTTTTAACATACAAAAGCGGCTTAATATACAAAACAACAAATTCAGGTAGTCAATGGACAAGCATAAGGGTCGATCAGAGCTCTTCATTCAGGGAAGTTGATTTCACAGATCAAAATACCGGCTTTATTGTTGGTGATTCCGGGAAAGTATACAAAACTACTAACCAGGGCTTAAACTGGGTAAGTTTAAATGTTGGTACAAACTCGGGATTTTATTCGATTGAGATGTTAAACTCAAATACGGGTTTTATTGCCGGTGAATTTGGAGTTCATAAAACGACGAATGCCGGTCTGAATTGGAGTGCAGTTTATAATAATAATCAAAAAACGTTCTTAAGCTCATATTTTCTGAATGATACAACCGGCTTTATCAGCGGGAGTGGTGATTTGCTGCTGAAAACAAACAGTGGGGGCGTACAGGGATTAGAACCTTTATCAAGTGAGGTTCCGCGATCTTATACTCTCTCGCAAAACTATCCCAATCCTTTTAATCCGGTTACTAATATTAATTTTTCTATTGTCGAATCCGGGTTTGTAAATCTTTCTGTATTTGATGCCCTTGGCAGGGAGATCAGGAAGCTTGTGAATGAAGAACTCAGGCCAGGATCCTATAATATCACATTTGATGCCGGAACCATTCCCAGCGGTATCTATTTTTACAGACTGAGCAACGGCACATTTTCAGACACAAAAAAAATGATGCTGGTAAAATAATAGTTTCGGTAAATGATAAGGCGTATTAAAGGATTGTTTATATGACGTACATATATTGGAGTACTTTTTGCAGCAATCATGGTTTGATTGCTGCAAAAAGGAAATAACTTTTGATATGATAACTAAAGCCAGGTTTATCCTGAGAATTAAAAGATTGTCATTTCTTTTGTTGGTTCTGATTTGCGGACAAATTTTTTTCTTGTCTTAACTACAATTGTGGCTACATTCTGGTTACACTTTTCAGAGAAAATAATAAAAAAGTGTCCCATAAAACTACAAAATAGATTGTAAATATCTGATTTTTAGAATAGATAACAGAATTACTCATTTCCATTTTTGAATGTCATTCAAGAGATCAGTAATGAAATCCATCCTTGAAAATCAAAATTTTAATTCAATCTGTAACCAAAATGTCACCAGAAAAAATGTAAGGCACTTGGAATTTCTTCTAAGTGCCTTATTTTATTTGCGGAACCGACGAGATTCGAACTCGCGACCTCTTGACTGACAGTCTTTAGTGCTACCTTTAATTTTTTTAAGTATAAGTGATTTACAAAACTTAGTCAATCTATTTATTCTCTATAATACCCTATTTTCTATACAAACGAATATAAATCGTAGCCAAATCGTAGCGCATTTAGTTTATTAAATCAGAAAGGATTAGCAATTTATGCTAACCTGTTAAATTTCGCTTCAAACGTGTTGGGCTAAGAGTGATCGAATCCCTGACCTACTGAATGCCATTTACGCATTCACACAGATAAGCTATAGCCTCAGAATTTTTAGAGGATTAAAATGTAACAAAAATAGAGTTCATATCTATTCTTAAAATGGTTGAAGACTAAAGAGCATTAGAATTAAGCAATTAGACCTGTTAAATGTTACCTTAGAAATCAAAAAATAAGATTTGAATGTGTCTAAAATAAAGGAGGTAATGTGCTAACCGTCAAATCCGATTATTTCTGCTTTGATTAATTTTCATTTTTGAATATAATTATAAAACAGGAGATATTATTGATTCCATTTAAGAGAATAAGTTTTCCTCATTTCAGACAGCATGATCAGATGGATTGTGGTCCTTCCTGTCTTAAAATTATATGTAAGTACTATCGAAAGGATTACTCTTTTGAATATCTTAGAGAGAAATCTCATTTAACAACAGAAGGGACTTCATTATGGGGGTTAAGCGAAGCATCAGAAAACATAGGTTTTAGGACTTTTACGGCCTATATACCTTTAAATAAACTGGACAGAATACCTTTGCCATGCATAGCACATTTCAGCCTAAACCACTTTCTTGTGATTTATAAGGTATCAAGAAAATTTATCTATGTATCTGATCCTGCTTATGGGTTAATTAAATATTCATTATCCGATTTTTCCGCTAAATGGGAAGTCACAGAGGAAAACGGTAAAAAAGAAAGAGGATTGCTTTTATTATTGGAGCCTGGGCCGCAATTTTACTCCACTAATTACAAACAACCTCACACGGGTAAAAATGGATATAAGTTTTTATTTCCTTATCTCGTACAATACAAAGGTTTTGTCTTCCAGCTTTTGCTGGGATTGTTATTAGGAAGCTTTTTGAGCCTGTTATTTCCTTTGACAACTCAAGCCCTGGTTGATATAGGCATAAATCTGAAAGATATCAGTTTTGTATACCTGATATTGATTGCACAATTAGTGCTGTTCGTAAGCCAGGCATCTGTTGAATTTATCAGAAGCTGGCTCTTAATGTATTTAGGCACAAAACTGAATATATCATTGGTTTCTGATTTTCTTGTGAAAATAATGAAGCTTCCGATTTCCTTTTTCGATACAAGGAAAACAGGCGATATTTTTCAAAGAATTGGTGACCATAGCAGAGTGCAGGCATTTTTAACTTCTTCTTCACTAAGTATAATGTTTTCAGTACTCAATCTTTTTATTTTCAGTATAGTGCTGATATTGTACAGCCAGCAGATATTTCTGATTTTCTTTTTAAGCAGCATCTGCAGTATTATCTGGGTAACGATATTTCTTAAAATGAGAAGAGATCTTGATTTCAAAAGATTCCACAAGATGGCTGATAGTCAAAATACAGTTATACAAATTGTTGCAGGAATGCCTGAGATAAAACTTAATGGAAACGAAAAAGTTAAGCGATGGGAATGGGAAAAAATACAGGCTAAGCTATTTAATTTCAATATCAAAAGCCTGGCGCTCAACCAGTATCAGCAGTTAGGCTCGTTAATAATAAATCAGTCAAAAAATATATTGATTACTTTTCTTGCTGCTAAAGGTGTTATAGAGGGAGAACTTACTCTTGGAATGATGCTGGCAATAATTTATATCCTTGGACAGATAAATGCGCCAATAGAACAGTTAATACAGTTTATACAAATTACACAGGAAGCCAAGATCAGCTTAGACAGAATAGGTGAAGTCCATGAGAAAAATGATGAAGAGAGTATTTCACAGAAATCTAATATAATATTTCCACCCAGCAGAGATATTTTGTTAAACTCAGTATCATTTGAGTACAATAACCAGAATCGGGATAAAGTCTTAAAGGATTTGACATTGAAAATAGATGAAGGAATAAACTTAGCAGTTGTTGGGGCAAGTGGAAGCGGTAAGACAACGCTGCTTAAATTATTACTCAGATTTTACGAAATATCTTCGGGAGAAATAACTGTAGGCGGCAAGAACCTCAAGAATTTCAGCTATAGGGAATGGAGAAAAAGATGCGGTGTAGTAATGCAGGATGGTTACATTTTTGCAGATACAATAGCCTCTAATATAACCCTTGCTTCAGATAAAATCGATAAACGAAGACTTGATGAAGCTATTGAGATAGCTAATATATCAGAGTTTACAGATTCTTTAACAAATGGTATCTATACAAGAATTGATATAAACGGACAGGGGTTAAGCCATGGCCAAAAGCAAAGAATACTTATAGCACGTGCAGTTTATAAGAATCCTGAATATATTTTTTTTGATGAAGCAACCAGTGCATTAGATACTCAGAATGAAAGCGATATTATGTCTAAGCTTGGAAAATTTTGTGAAAGTAAAACTGTCATAATAATTGCACACAGGCTGAGCACCGTAAAAAATGCTGATAAAATTGTAGTACTAGATAAAGGTATAATTGCTGAACAAGGCATTCACTCAGAGCTTCTTAAATTCAACGGATTCTATTATAAGCTTGTTAGTAATCAGTTAGAACTAGAAAATTCATGAGTCATTCAGATAATATTTCGGCCAGTCTTGATGTAAACGAGATCTATAACAGAAAACCTATTTGGCTTATCAGGTGGGGAACTTTTATCTTCTTAATGATCGCTGTATTGCTCTTTTTTTCAGCATGGTATATTAAGTATCCTGAATTTATTTCAACTCCAATAACATTTATTGGAGGAAATCATACACTTAATATCTACTCAAATAATAGCGGAATAATTAAATACATCAATTATCATGACGGGGATAAAGTAAAAAATGGAGATGTGATCGCTATTCTTGAAAATGCTGCCGACTTTAAAAGTATCTTATTACTCAAAACAATTTTAGAAAAAAATGATGCCATAGTAAACAAAGAAACTACAGAGTTTTTCGAAATGAACTCTTTTTTGTCACTTGGAGAGTTGTATAAGGATTTTGCATTACTTAGAAAATGCTACTTCGACTATAGAGAAAAGAATGATGCAAATACTCGGGAAAAATATAGGGAAAAGCTGGGTAATTTAAAAAATAGTTTGGAATTATTCGAATTCAGGTATTTAATTAAATCTCCGGTAAGCGGCATAATCAGCATAAATTATAATAATTTAACAAATAAATATATCGATGAGACTTCTATTATAGCCGTAATTTATCAGGAAGAACACGATCAAATAAGCGGAAGAATAAAATTAGATT
>JABFSP010000158.1 GCA_013140565.1 Ignavibacteria bacterium | reverse complement strand
CACCCATTACTATGGGCAAAAGTACGGTAAGCACACTCATTACAAATGATGTAACATGCTCAAATGTAGCAATGAGCCAGTTAGCCCATCCGGCGGTGAATGCAGTTGATTTTAAACGTGCCATACTTGCGCCGCTTTTTATTACCGCGGCAGAGCCGCCGCCTACTATAATACCAAGTGTCCACTGAACCATTGGCGGTACATCGGTTATGAATGTTACCGATAGCAGCGTGCCTGCAATCGTTGCCAGCGGTACGGATATTGTATCCAGCGCATTATCTAAAACCGGAATATAATACGCGCCGATTTCAGCAACCGTGGCGGATAAAAATATCGCGAATGCGGGCCAGGAGCCCATCCATTCAAACCCGCCGCCGATATTCACAATGCCCGTCATTGAGGCAATGTTGCTTATTAACAGCGGAACGAAAACCCTGAAGCCGCAGCTTGCTGCGAGTCCGAGCCCTAAACAAATTCCTATTGCTATATCCATTTTAACATAATATTTACACAAATATAAACAAAACTGCAATTTCAATTGCTCAAATTTAACTAATTTACCTGAAATATGTTCCTATGCTCACGTTTAATTTTCAGTACCTGCAAGCTCCTCCAGTTTTTCAAGCAGCCATTTTTTACTCGCAATTTCCTCAATAGAACTTATTTCTTTTTTAAGAGCATTTATTTCAGCCTGGTCTCTACTTTCCTTTAGGAATACTATTTTAAATATATACTTTATGAAGGAGTGTATCTGTATCCTGATGATTTCAGAAATTGAGGGATTGCTGTTGAGAAAATGTTTTGTTGCGTCAACATAATGCAGCAGGGTTTCCGGCTCATTTAATTCATAATATATTTTAGCTGTAAGTATTCTTGTCTGGAGTTTATCCATTATATCAATAAACTCAACCTTGTTCAGGTAGTCAAGCACCTTTGGGTATTCCTTAGTATGAAAATACAAAAATGCATAGACCTGGCATTTCATGGTTTCACGGAATTCAGGAAGAAGTTTTACGGTATACTTATTAATAAAATCCAGGGCCCACGTGGTTTCATTTGCACGCAATGCGGAGTTGAATATCTGAAGATAAATTGCCTTTGATAACTGGTCACCCGGGTAAAACGCCAGGCCTTCTTTGAGGCGGAGATCGTTAAGCTCAAAAACCATCCTGTTGTTTTCTTCTTTGCTTAGATCCAGGTTATACAAACAGTAATTGATGAGCCAGTGCATCATAGTGCTCTGCTCGTTTACGGTAAGTTTTTTATAATGCGCCTGGTAAAGCTCACGGAATTTAACAACATGCCCGGCCTGTTCCGGTTTAAGAAGCATCATCAGTGAATGATAATAAAGTTCAATAAGATATGTATACTCATAATTTTTCTTTTTTGCGTAATCAATGATGGCGTCATAATTTATGTTACCGGCAATTTCTATGGGAAGGTTTGTATCAATTTTGTAATTGTGATATTCTTCCAGGATCCTCAGGTCCCTCAGGGCGGTTACGTTCATTTTCAAGAACAGGATTACCTGGTATTCCGCAGATTTCAGGGTTGAATCACCCTTGAACTGGATCTTATCCGTTAAGAAATAATAATCCTGTTTGTAGATCTCCATGTGCAATTTTTTATCAAAGTGATCGTAATCAATGTCCGTTTTTTCAATTACCTTTTCCATTTCACCCAAAGCCTGTGAATAATTGTACGCCAGTTTTCTTGTTCTGAATTCTGATATTGCAAGCTGCATCCGCGTGAATTTATCATTCCTGAGCGCAATTTGTTCAAGGAATTCCTTTGTCAATTTTTCCAGTGCAGAAGAGAGGTTCCACATCACCTGTTTATTGAACTTACTTCCCGGGTATAGTTTCTTGTGCATGTTTTCGTAGGTTATCATATCAGTATCAAATTCAGGATAGTACTTCTTCATCACTCTGAACATAGGTGTGCAGTTCTTGCCGCTCGAGTGAAACGGCGAAGCCAGAAATTTTTCGAACAGCTTCATTTCCTCCGGCGAAAAGGTCTTCAAAATATTTATCAGCTTAGAGTTCTTCATTTTACAGGTTAGTAATTTTACCGCAATTTCATAAGATTTTAAGCAAAAAACAACAATATTATTATAACCGAATTGCTCAAAACAGGTTAGTTTTTTTGAAAAGTATCTTTGCTATAAGGCGTGCACGCGGGGTATGTTTGTATCCGTGCACGAGTAACGAGCCAATAGATAAAAAAACGTATTACAGCGAAAAGATGAAAGAACAAAACAATATAAAACCGGTCAGTAAAAGATCAGGTAAAAATACCAGGGGATACAGATTGAAGCCTTCAACACACATGATGATAGTAAAGATACAGAACCTGCTCGGCTCTGACCAGGATGAAGTAATAGCTTCAGCATGTGCGATGTTATACAACGACATAAAAAACAACGACCCTGAAAGGGCAAAAAAATGAATATGAATAAAATACAGAGAATAATTTTTACCGTTTTACTTATGAAGCTGGCAATTTGCACCGGCACATTCGCCCAGCCCGTATGGGTTACTCAAAATCCGCTGCCGCAGTGCAATACCATAAATGATGTTCAGTTCATCGGTGCGAGCACGGGATATGAAGCAGGAAATTACGGCACAATTTTAAAAACCACCAACGGCGGATTAAACTGGGTAAGCCAGGTCTCGGGAACAACCGAAAACCTGAAATCAGTTTTTTTTCTAAATGCAAATACCGGATTCATTGCAGGCGGTTTTAATTCGTGGATAATCCTTAAAACTACCAATGGCGGTGTTAACTGGGTACTTTCAAATTTGGGTAATGGCGGCGGATTTAATG
>JABFSP010000326.1 GCA_013140565.1 Ignavibacteria bacterium | reverse complement strand
AAATTTTTCAAAATCGATATAAATATAAAAAGAGCGGGGAATTAATTATGCCAAAAAAAGTTAAGCTGATCATTATGGTGATAGTTGGATTGTTCCTGGTTTACCTGGGGTACAGCGTTTATTTTACTTCAAAAGAAGGGACTGAATCATTTGGTAATTTTGATACGAACAGTACAGCTAACAAGAACATAAAAGTGGAGCTCCTTCTTGATAAGGGTTTTACTTCATCTCCGGATGGCGGTGTATCATTTTATGTTAAGGATAGGAGCGGTATTATTAAGAAAGTGACACTGGGAAAAGCGTTCCCTGAGGAACTTAAAAAGGGCGGTACGATAAACCTGACTGGTCACCTGCACGGAGATTATTTTCATGCGACAGACGTTACGGCCGAGTAGTTTATAAGCCATACTAACAAGGATAGATTTGGTTTATCAAAAAAGGGGCTCTGAGCCCCTTTTTTTGATTTATATACGTAACTGAAAACTATTTTGTTACCATCATTTTCTTTGTTTCGGTGAAACCGTTAGCAATAAGTTTGTAGAAATAAACTCCGCTTGAAAGATTTGAACCATCAAATTGCACGGTATATTTTCCCGGTTTCTGGTTTTGGCTTATTATCGATTTAAGCTCCCTGCCTAAGATATCATACACTGCAAGTTTTACAAAACCTTCGTTAAGAATATCATACTTAATTGTTGTAATGGGGTTAAATGGATTTGGAAAATTCTGAGTCAATGAAAATCCTTTTGGTATTTCACTGCTGTAATTTATCAATCCAACCGGGTTTGCTGTTTCCCATACGCCCCTGCCATGAGTGCCAATCCTTAGCCTGTTGGTAGCCTGGTGGTAATCAAGGTGCATTGCCACAGTATTGGGTAATCCGTCAGCAAGTTCAACCCAGGTGGAGCCGTAATTGCTGGTAAAAAATACGCCAATATCCATTGCGGCATAATAAATGCTTGTTGATACCCCGGGGTAATAAATGAGTACATCGTTTACAGGTGAGTCAGGCAGGTTACCGCTGATATTATTCCACGAAGTACCCCCGTTGGTTGTTTTATATACTTTGCCTGCACCAAAACCTGAATATGTTATTACGGCAACGTTAGATGAATCAGGGTGAACATAAACACTTGTAATAGTTCTGCCGGGCAGACCTGTTGTTACACTTGCAAACGTCACACCACCGTCGGTAGATCTATAGACCGCTGAGCCTGCTGTTGCGAAGAGCACCAGTGGATTGCTCCGGCTAATCGCCATTTCTCTGATTGTACCGCTAGTACCGGATGAGATAGGCGTCCAAAACGCGCCAGCATTCGTTGTTTCAAAAACCTGTGACCTTGCCGTGTAGAATTTACCCACTTCAGTTGGATGGGAAATAATAGGTCCAACCCACGCACCTGAGCCGCTTAATCCATTTGTTCCGCTCTGCCAGCTTGCGCCGCCATTTTGTGAGCGCTGCACACCGTTATTTTGTGTTTCGCCTAAGATGAATTGCGGGTTTGGTGTATTAAAGCAAACTTCGCCTCCATCACCGCCAAATGCAGCTGCCCAGTTTGATGTACCAAGTGTTCTTTGAGTGCCGTTATCCTGTGTGCCTCCCAAAATGTGGTTAAAATTATTCTGGTCACTTGCTATCCTGTAAAACTGTGTCAATGTAAGGCCTTCATTCAGATTTATCCAGTTAGTGCCGCGGTTTGTTGATTTCCATATGCCGCCATCATTAACAGCCATAAGCTCATTGGAATTTGCCGGATTAAAATCCATGTTATGCTCATCAACATGTACTACGCCGCCGGCATAACCATTGGTTATATTCTGAAAACTTGTACCACCGTCTGTAGTTCTCCAAATATCAACTGCGCCAACATATGCATAGTTTGGATCAAACGGGTTTACCTGCATATAAAAATCGTACCATGCCTGCCCGCCGTTGAAATCATGTCCCACAGCAACCTGTGTGAAATTAGCTCCTGAGTTTGTTGATTTATAAACTGTTATGCTGCTGCCAACGTAAACTGCACCATAAAGCACAGAAGGTGTATTTCTGCATATTGCCAGGTGATTCCTCGTTCCGACGGGCAGGGTTCCGTTTGATATAAAGTTTTCTCCGCCGTCAGTTGATATCCGGTAACCTGTTCCGCTTCCTGTTATATATGCAACTGTTCCGCTTGGTGAAAAAATTATGTCATCACATCTTCCGGCAATTTGCTGTGACCATGTAACGCCTGCATCAGTTGATCTGTATAAACCGGCTGTTCCCATTGCTGCGAATAACAAGTTCGAAAATCCCGGTCTTATTACAATTCTTGAGCAATAGGTCAAGCTTGGCAGTCCGCTGGTATAGTTAGTCCATGTTGCACCGCCATTTGTGGATTTCAGTATGCCTCTTCCGTAATAAGATGCACCGCTGTATGTTGCTTCACCTGTTCCGTAATATACAATATTTGTATTTGCCGGGTCAACAAAAATAGAGCCGGAGGACATTGATACTTCATTATCAGAGATAGGCACAAAATTGCTGCCGCCGTTGGTTGATTTCCACACGCCGCCGAATGCTGCGCCAAGATAAATTATGTTCGGGTTTACCGGGTCGTATCTAACAGTGGTTACTCTGCCTGAAATATTTGTGTAAGCAAAGTAGTATCCCGGGGTTGGACCTATATTCGTCCATGTTACGGCATTATCAAACGCAAAGCCGTTGGAAATGCGCATTGCATCTCTTTGTTCAATAGCTTTTCCATATGCGTCATCGGGTATAAAATTGTTAGGGAACATTCTCTGTTCGTAAAACCATCTTTCACGGTTAAAAGACTTTTTTGTTTTAGTATAATCATCTGCTTTATCATATGGATTGTTTTCGATGAACAGATCCTGTGAAAAACCTGTGAAATTGTGAAATGAGAGGACTGCGGTGAATAAGATTAGGAAAAATTTCATAAATTAATTGATTTTGTTATGGTTGGATACACTAATTTAGCGTGAGTTTTAAGTAAATTCCACACATAAAAAAGGGGCAACAGCCCCTTTTGAAAATAACGGCATAATCTATTGTTTTCGTTATTTCAATCCCTTGAGTGTAATTTTTTCTACTTTATTATTCACAGGTTTTTGGGACATTAAGTAGTCGTATATGGCGGAAAGGTCATCATCGGTTGATGTTTTCGCTATAAAATTCCATGCCATAGGCGTATTGTAACCCCTTGCTTTGGGATCGAGATTTGCTTCATTTATACATGCTTTAAATTTTGCCATAAACATTTCCTTTGTCATATTTCCAATGCCAGTTTCTTTATCCGGACTGATATTAGATGAACGTATTATTGTACCGTCGGGCATCGGGAATTCCATTCCTCCGGCAAATTCTTTTCCGGGAAGTATATCACCTTTTTCACTGGGTGAGTGGCAGAACTTGCAGCCATAACCAAGATACTCACCCTGTTTGATCTTATCAAGCCCGTCGGGGCGTTTGCCGTATTCAGTTACATCAGCAGGAATAGTTCTGAAAATAAGATTAACAGGGAATTTAAGATCTTTCTCAGGTATTTTATTTTTAATTGGTGTCAGGGTTCTTATGTATGCAATAATTGAATAAAGGTCTTCCTTATCCATCTTGTTGAATAAAGCATAAGGCATCATTGGTGCAAGGAATTTACCTTCTTTATTTACTCCCGAAGTGATAGCCCGGAAAATTTCGCCATCTGTCCAGTTACCAAGTCCCGTTTCTTTATCGCCTGTTATGTTTGATGCGGGTACAAAACCTGCACCTTCACCGTAATCATCACCGCCTTTACCTTCAGTTCCGGGCACTATCGGCATACTGAATTTATTTATATCTCTTGAACTGTGGCAATCAATACAGAATGCATAGCTGTTGGCCAAGTACTTGCCACGCTCAAGTCTTTCGGGAGTTGGTTCAATCTTAATATCAGGTGCCGCACTCACCTTTGGAAAAGCTGCCTGAAGGTAAATATACCCGCCCGCAGCAAAAAGAAAAACAATAATTAGCAATATGCCCAAAATTTTAAATAATTTTTTCATGTTTACCTCCTCTAGGTATCAATAAATTTATGTTTTTTCAATTTATAAATCAAGGTTTTAATCATAGTATTAACACATGCTTATATTATGAATATGCAGCATAAATATTGGAAATTTTAGGAATTTTAGGGTAATCTTGGGTGACAGGGGAAAAAACAACATGATAAATTTGTAATAGTTATGAAAGAATACTTCGGGTAAGTTTTATAAGAGCATCTTCACGATTTTTGTAAGAGAATAATTTCATAATATGCTCCCGGGACTTCTTTCCCAATGCTTCTTCCGCATTTATTGCCTTTTCTATAGTATCAACAATTTCAACCATAGATCTTTTTTCCGCAATAAAGCCGCAGCCATCAATTATTTTTGGGATACCGTTTACTGTTGAACCAACAGGAACGCATTCACACAACATTGCTTCACAAATTGAGCTTGGCATGCCTTCAAACAAAGAGAACTGCGCGTAAACTTTCGCCCTGCAATATTCTTCTATTAGTTTGGAGTAGGGAACAATTTTGTGTAACTCAACATTGGATGATACGTTATTTTTATGCTTATCCAAATTTTCATCATTAAAGCCAATAAGAACAAATTTTACATCAGGCAATTGTTTTGCCGCATTTATAAGCAGATCAAAACCTTTCCGGCGGAATTCGTCATCATTAACAATCAGTCCTGCACTAACTACAGACTTTTCTTTTGCGATATTACCAGGTTTTTTAAAGAGTTCAGAGTCATAGCCCAGGTACATAGTACGGAATTCAGTTTTAATGCCGGGAATAAATTCCTTAATTCCATCTTTAAGCGGAGCTTTGCCGGGAGTATCTGAATAAATGTAATTGTTAGTATGTTCAATAAGGGTTTCATCTACAGGGAGAATGTATGTGCAGTTTTTAAGGCTGTAACGGACACAAAATGCGCGGACAGATTTGGATAGTGACGCGTTTGTAAAAACACCCATATTGATTTCGGGAATATATGTAGCTTCATAACCTCCGGCACAAATTATACTTTTTTTGGAAAATAATTTCGAAAATATCACAGGGTAAAAAGAAAGATAGTCGGCAAACCAGATATAAATTAGATCAAATTTCCAAATATTAAACAAAAGGTAAATGAACTGATACATTAATGAAAATATTATAAATGCGTTTTTTCTGCTTTTAAAGTTCAGAAGTTTCACAGAATATTCTTTGGAAAGAATATCAATATCATTGGTAATGAATTTGGGATTCTGGTAAAGATTCTTAATAAAAAGTATTTTCTTTTTATTTTTCATCAACACCGTCATTTTTTCTTTGCGATAAAAAGAAAAATAGCTGAATCACGTTTTTTGACTCTTGCCGGAGTGATTGCGTCTTCAATCATCATCTTAAACTGGTACAATAGTGCAAGCGGAGCAAGGAGTATCCTCCCCGCTCGGCCTATCATGTTGGCAAATGAATCAAAAAAACTCAATCTTAACTGTGATGTAACGGCTAACTGTCCAAGTATTGGTTTATATTCAATTACTACAAATCCTGTACGTTCAATTAAATAAGCCAGTCCCATACAGGTCCAGCGGTTATAATCATACGGCGAAGCGTGGAACTGCCATGTGCCGTGTGTTGAAAGCAGCAGAATTCCGCCGGGCTTTAGCACACGTAAGCACTCACCCATATATTGATCAACATCTTTAACATGCTCCAGCACCTGGGAAGATAGTACAAAATCAAAACTATTATCTTCAAATTTTAACTTTTCACCGGGATTAATAGAAAAATCAGCTTTTGGATTATTGCCTACATCAACACCTATGTATTCAGCAATATGACCCTCAAATAAATACTCATACGGCTTTGCACCGCAGCCATAGTCAAGTATTTTGTATTTTTTTTCCGCGTTTAAGAGAGAAGGTATAGTGTTTTCATACGCTTTGCGGGTTAAAACACTAACGAAGTGGTATGAATCCCACATCGGCGGAGCGATCACTCTTGTTACATCTTTTGGTAAATTTTTGTAACCCATAAGTTGATTATATTAGATTATATATTTTAAAGTAATCAAAAGAAAGGAGGGTTGAACATATTACGCATTGTATTGGCAATAAGAAAAATTAGGGCTTGTTGCCGCCTCTTGCAGAATAATCAATTCTGTAAAGAAACATATTTATATTGTTTTCTTTGAAGTATTGATCAACTGCTTCCCGGGCACCCTGCCAGTGACCATAGTCATCAATTACAAGGAAGCCGCCTTTTATCAGCAGAGGATATAAATGTACTAATTCATGATAAGTTGATTCGAACCAGTCTGTATCACATCTTAAAAGTGCAATTTGCTTAGGCAGTGTTTTAGGCAAAGTATCTTCTACCATACCCTTAACAAAGATCATATTTTCTTTAGGATACCCTGTGTTGTACATATTTGATTTAACTTCATCAAGGGCAGAGTAACACCATTCATTGTGGTCTGATTTTTGATTATCAGCCCAAACTTGTTTTGCGTCTTCGTTCTTTAGATCAACATCTTTTTCTGTAGGTTTACTCATGCCTTCAAAGGTATCGTAGAGGTAAATTTTTCTGTCCGTAACTTTAAGTAGTTTTAAAGTCATAGCAACCATCATTAAGTTACCGCCTTTCCAAACTCCGCACTCAACAAAATCACCCGGTAAATTCTTTTCTATAATATATCTTGTCGATCTGTAAACGTGATAAAGATTTTCAATAGTTGTCATTGTATTTTGCATACAAATATCTTTCATCTTCTTGAAATCTTCATCTAAGTCAGGATGCAGTAATCCATCTTCCAAAGAGAGAAAGTAAAACTTTCTGAAGATTTTAGAACCCAGACCGTTTTTCAATATTATTCTACCGATACTTTTTAACATTAAATCTCCTGTTTACTTCTTGTAATTTGATTAAGTTATACTGAATTTTGTTTTTAAATATTTATTCGATATCTCTTTTACCTTAATTATTTCGATTTTTTCAAAAAAACCAAATAAATACAGCAAAAACAGATACAAAAATATGAGAAATACTTTAATAAATATATCCAAATAGAGGTTCTGAATATTCATCCAGAATGATGAATATACAAAGACTATGTACAAAACTGAAAGTAGAATTAGCTTATTGGGCTCATATTTTGTTAGCCTTATATTTCGCGAAAAAAATAAGCCTGTCAAGAACATAAACAAATATGATAATACCGTAATAATTGAAGCAGCGTAAATACCGAAGTATTTAATGAAAATTAAGTTTAATACTACACTTACTATCAAACTCAGAATAATGATAAGTAAAATTGTGTTAGTCTTCTTCTTATAGTAAAAATCTAAAGTTGGGAACAGGAAGAGAGCAACAAAGCTGTTCGCGAAAAGAATTATCGGTATTATATTTGATGCATACCATAACTCTGGATTTCTGACGAAAATTTTTATAACATATTGCATGAAAAAAGAAATTATTAAACCTGAAAATATCATTGAGAAGAAAAGATAGGTTGAAGATTTTGTCATAAATCTTTTGAAATTTTCGTCTTCAATTTTTTTCCAGAAAATAACATTCATCGCAAGCGTATAGGGAGAAAGTATAAATGCATTTGTTACACTTCCTATACTATATGCAATTGTGTAAATTGCAACCTGTTGCTTTGTAACAAAATCCACAAGAATAAACCTGTCAACTGAATTTAGCAATAGAGAAAGCACCATAGCAATCATTAAAGGCAGCGAGTAACGGACTATTTCTCTTAGAGCTGCAGTGTCAAAATTGATCTTTAGATTCTGCATAAGATAAGGAACACAAATTAGCAGAGTAAATGCGGGAGCAATAAATTTTGCAAGAAAAACATACTCGAAATTATACTTTAAGAAAAATATAAAATATATCTGAAGTGAAATGTTCAGAACAAGATTGCATAAAACAATTAAAGTATATAAAGCCGGTCTTTCATTTAAACGGGCAATTGTTAGTGGTATAATCAGCAATGCCTCGAAAACTGATATCAGAAAACAGTATGATATTACATTTCCAAAGCCAGTCTCATTTAATACAAGTGCTGAAAGATCAACGGAAAGTAACTTCGCAATTGCAATAAATAAGATCGAATTGAGAAATAGAATGGAAAAGAAATTGAATAATAACTTTTTCCTTTTTGAAACGTCACTTTCTTTAGCGCAAAAATTGATTATGGCGGCTTCAGCGCCGAAAAGGATAAAAGTGAATATATATTGCCAAAATGATTCTAATAAATTTATGTTAGCAATTGCATCTGTATTGAATAAACTTGTATATATGGGAATTAAGACAAATGAAGCAGCCCTTATGCCTATTCTGCTAAGACCGTAAATTGCCGATTGTTTTATCGTATTTTTAATATCTTTAATCAATCTGCAATTATATGAACTTTAATTTTCTTTAGAAATTCAATAAAAAAGGCGAAACATAACTATGTTTCGCCTCAAAAAACAAAATCAGGTCTATCCTATTTTATCAATATCATTTTCTTAGTTTCAATGAAATCATCAGCATTAATCCTATAGTAATAGATTCCACTTGCCAAAACACCCGCGTCAAATTCATATTCGTAATTACCGCTACCCATATTCTGATTGATCAGTATTGCAATTTCTTTCCCAATATTATCGTAAATTTTCAATGTAACAAAAGTTGATTTAGGTAAAGAAAAATTAATTCTGGTAGAGGGGTTAAATGGATTTGGATAGTTTTGACTCATTGAGTATTCAGCCGGAACTTCCGTATTTGTCTGAATAATTCCAATCGGATTTCCAGCATTGTAAGTTTTTAAAATCATACCATTATCAGTAACAGCGTATCCTGTATCAGATGTGAGGAAGTGAAGTTGTCTTATTGTGCTGATTGTTGGAACGTATTGTGTCGCCCAGCTTTGTCCACCATTTGCTGTATACACAATTTTCCCATTCATACCACATGCCCAGCCCGAATTAGCGTTAATGAAATACAAGTCTAACAGCCAATCACTCGTACCGCTATTCTGCAGAAGCCAGTTGGTTCCTCCATCGGTGGTTTTTAAAATTTTCCCATATCGTCCGGCAACATACCCTGTGCTTGCATTTGTCATTACTAATTCTTCAAATTGATCCGAACCGCCATTAAATATTGTCTGCCAACTTGAACCACCATTTGTGGTTCTTGAAATTAAGCCTCCGTCACCGCAAATAAAACCAGTATTTGAATTAATAAAACTGGTACCCAATAAATAGTTAGTATAATTTGTTGTTAATAAATTCCAGGTACTTCCTGCATTAGTTGTTTTATAAGCATTCGAAAATCCAACAGCATAGCCCGTATTATTGTCAACAAATCTTATATTATGTAAAAAATTTGCAGCTTGATATATAACATTCCAGCTTAACCCGCCATCCATAGTCTTCACAATATATCCGTTTTGTCCACAAGCATATCCTGTTTGTGAATTCAAAAAGTATATATCAAGAAACCATATACCCGTCCCGGTAGGTACAGAAGTAAAGTTACTCCCACTATCTGTGGTCTTGAATATTACCCCATTTTGATTTCCTCCAACACAGCCAACTGTATTTGAAGTGAGATAGACAGAGTAAAATTGATAATTGGAAATATGGTTAACAATGAACCATTGTGATGATAACAATTG
>JABFSP010000302.1 GCA_013140565.1 Ignavibacteria bacterium | reverse complement strand
TTTTGAGCGTTCCAATTTTTAGAAAAAAATCGTAATTGTCAGGTGTAGGATATTCCATATCCTTTTTTGTATAGGTTGTCGGTTTTGGATGTGGAATTCCAAACGTATAATCAAAATCAAAATCATATTCTATTTTATCCGATGTGTCTAAAGCATTTTTCATTTCTTCTATTTTTTCGGGATTTTTCAATAAAGGTTGAAGAAGATCTCTGATCTTTTTTCTTAAATCATTATATTGACTTAATGTTTCTCGATTTCCTTGAAGTAAGTTTTTTCGTTGCAAACTATAGCTGTCAATGAATGATTGTATTACCGTTAGACTTCGAATTATAAAATTAAACTTATTTAAATTATCGATGTCGGCATTTCCTTTTAAAATAAATATTTTAAATAAATCTTCTTTTGCAACTATCCTAATATTATCCAATATAAAACCTGAATCTAATTCTAAATCTGGGATTTGATCATTTTCCTTTTTGAAAAGTTCTAAAAAATTTTCATAATTAATTATTTGATTATTAATCGCTTCTTTTAAAAGGAATAATGAATGAAAAAAATATATTCTTGTTTTCTTAAATTTACTAAATTCATTATATCTGTTAACCCCATATCCAATAATTGTGCCTAAAACCAGGGTTATTAAAAATGAAAAATCTTTTATATAATCCCAAAAATTCTTTTCTGGTAAATTTATCATTTGAACGAATGTTGTATCTAATATCATAGTACGAGTATTAAGTTATATAAAAATAACTATTTTTTTCCTTACATAAACTATTATTATCTCAATCCAAATAAATCCATTTATCTTGAAAATTTTTCAAAAATAAGCTATCTTTGTAGTGACGAAAAAATATTACACAATGTTTATATCGCACTATAAAATATGCATAACCCCGGAGTCCGTGGTAGCCGTGAGGCTATCACCATCCTGTAATATGGATGCGTCAGGCTCTGGGGTTATGTGTTTTATAGAAAGGGCAAAGCGCTATGTTTGCCAACACAAAATTTTCAAAGAAACACGCTCCGCTTTTCATGGATCAGTACCGCTTTGATGGCGAAAAGCTGCTTTCATATTCCTTCCTCAAACCTTACATTCTCAACGATGATTCAATCCCCAAAAAGACCCTGATAGCGATCGATGTTTTCCAGGTCCCGTCAGAGGACCTTAAAACCAACAGGCATAAAACGTATTGTTATGACCTTGAAGCTTCGGTGAGTCTGTACCCCGAAGATGCCATACGGCTTGTACGGCAATTGAATGTGCTCATCAGCGCGCTATTTGATGAAATGAATTACCGAACGCGCGCCTCATCAGGTGATAAATAAAGGTGATAATGTAAAAGGGATATTGAAAGATATCCCTTTATTGTTATGGGTGTACCCGGCACCACAAAAGTTATTTTTTTATAGTCCCCCTGTAAAGTCGAAGAACTGGCTTTGACAGTGGGGATAACCAGTGCGGGGGTCTTATTGCGCCAATTAATCATAAAATGCAATGTTACATTTAATTGCGATGGGGATTTGGATTTCGGTGGCGTCAGGTATACACCTGACGCGTGTCGGGTAAATACCCGACACCACAAAAGCAACATGCCGCCACTGTCAGAGCCAGTCCATAGGCCTTCGGGGTAAAAAGCGTGTCAGGCAAGCCTGACACCTACAAAGGCATTTATTTTCAAGTGCTTTCTCTGGTTTTTGTTTTTCTTTGAGCCTTTGTGTCTTGGTGGTAGTCTTTTGTTTTGCTTTTAATTATTGCTGTAAATGGATATTATTTACTTTTTCCCTTGACAATGCGATTAGCATATATTATATTAATATAAGTATGCAGAAAGCATATTAATTCTTAATTTATCCTTTATATCATATGTCCATACCTGTTGCAGCCAAAATATTTTTCTCAAGACGAATAATTTTCCCGTTTTGCAGTATTCATCTTGAGAATGTTATTCTCATTTATGCGCTGTTTTTCTGCTTTCTCACTATGATTAATCATCGTGAGAATGGATTCTCAACATGAATTATTCATAATGAGAATGATTTTCTCACGGAAAAGTTGCGGTTAAAGCCCGTAATCAGCATTCTCAACATGGAAAGCCCTCAAAAAAAAATAATCGATTCATCGTGAGAATGTGGGGGGAGGTGAATGAGATGTCAGTACAGTTTTGTTTATACCACCCCGTCCCGCTTTCAGCGGGACTTCCCCTCCTTTAGAAAGTCGCAGAACCGGTTTCTCGGTGAGGGGAGCTATAAACGTCTTCCCCTGAGAGGGGTCTGAAAGGAATTATTCTTACTCCTGGAAAGTATTTAATTTTTCCGTGTAAATCTGTTTGATCCGTGTTATCTGTGTTCTGTTTATTGATTTGCCATAAATAAAAAAGCACAGAGGAAATTATCTGTGCTTAACTTTTTTTGCCTTCTTGACTTACTCAGCTTCAGCTGAGGAAGTTTGCTTTTTTACTTTTGCCTTAAATTACTTTTTACTTAAAAGATCTCTTATCTCAGTCAGCAATTTTTCCTGATTTGTTGGCGCAGCCGGAGGCGGAGCTTCTTCTTTTCGTTTCATGGAATTGAACGCTTTTACAAAAATAAATATCGCCGCGGCAATTATTACAAAATCAATTCCGGTTTGTATAAAGTTACCATAGTTTAATGTTACTGCTTCAATAACTTTTCCTGTGGGATCAGTTGATGCATCCTTTAAAATAATTTTTAATGAAGAGAAATTCATTCCGCCAAGCATTACACCTATCGGAGGCATGATAATATCATCAACAATTGATGAAACTATCTTGCCGAATGAAGCGCCGATAATTACACCCACGGCAAGATCAACAACGTTACCGCGGGAGATAAATTCTTTGAATTCTTTAACGAGTCCCATTTATTGCCTCCATTTTACTGATTATTTCACTAAAAATAGCGAAAATTTATGAAATATTTCAATCTCTTATATAGCTATAGAATTTTGTTAAAATTAATATTAATATGCAATTGGTATGAAAAAAGAACCTCTTAAGCAGAAAATTACGCCGGAGGCTGAAATTACTTCCCTTAAAAAACGGATAACTGAGCTTGAAAAGCAGCTTGAAACTTATGACTTTTCACTCTTCGGTTACCCTAAAGTAGTTGAAAATGCCCCGATCGCTTTCACGCGCATTTTACAGGATACACAAGGTTATGCCCTTGCCAATAAAGAATTCACGAGACAATCAGGCTATACCCGCGAGGAGTTCAATTCACTTAAAGATAATGAGATCCTTGGCAGCATTCATAAAGATGACCTTGACGGATTTTTGAAGGCGCATGAAGCATGGTGTGATAACAATTTTAAAGATATTTTCCGTTACATGTACCGCATCATAAACCGCGAAGGCAAAACCCTTTGGCTTGATGTCTATTATTACCCGGAGCTTGACGATAAGGGAGTACCCTATGCCATTGACCAGATACATGTTGATATCACCGACCGCGTTAACGCGGAAAAACTTTTGCGCGAAAGCGAAGATAAGTACAGAAGGCTTACTGAATCAGTGCCCGCCGCGATATTTATTTATTCCGATAATAAATTCATCTACGGGAATGAATACTCCACGAATATAACGGGCTACAGTGTTAACGATCTCATCGGCAAGGATTTCTGGGAGCTTGTTCACCCTGATTACAGGGATATTGCCATTGAAAGGGGCAGGGCTAGACTTGAAGGAAGGGAAGTTCCGGGAAGATATGAACTTAAGATAATTGATAAACACGGAAATGAAAAGTGGCTTGATTACAACGGTACTAATATAAATTTCCAGGGTAACCCGGCAGTGCTGGGCATCGCTTATGATATCACCGAGCTTAAACGTACGCAGCAGGCTTTGATAGACAGCGAGCTGAAATACAGAACGCTGATTGAAAATATGAGTGAAGTAATATTGTATGTTGATAACAGTGACAGGATAATTTTTGTGAATGATAACGCGATAAAAATGTTCGGTTACAGTAAGGATGAACTCATCGGGCAAATAGCGGGAGAAATTCTGATTGACGAAGAAAACCGGGATTTTATAAAGGATAGAATAAAACTGCGCAGACATGGATTCACGGACCGCTTCGAGGTGCAGATGAAAACGAAAACCGGTGAGAGCATCTGGGTAGAAATATCCAGCGCCCCGCTTAAAGATACTGACGGAAAGATCATCGGTACAATCGGGATACACAGCGATATCACCGACAGGAAAAAATATGAAAATACCATTGAAACTTCACTGAAACAAAAGGACATGCTGCTTAAAGAAATTCACCACCGCGTTAAGAATAACCTGCAGATAATTTCTAGCCTGATAAAACTGCAGTCAGCCCACGTTAAAGATAAGGAGATTCACAGCCTGTTTGCCGAAAGCCAGAACAGAATAAAGACTATGGCTCTAATCCACGAAAAACTTTACCGTTCGACTGATATTTCAGTAATTGAGTTTTACGATTATATCAAAAATCTGGTGAACAGCCTTTATTCTTCTTACGGCATGAGTACGGAGAGGGTTATCCCCGTTATTGAATTCCGCAGCATTTATCTGGATATCGATACTGCGATTCCATGCGGACTTATAATAAATGAACTTATCAGTAATTGTCTGAAGTACGCGTACCCTGATTTGCGAAAAGGGAAAATATTAATTGACCTGAAAGAGCTTAATGGCAGCGATTATGTCCTGAGTATCAAAGATGATGGTATCGGGATTCCTGAGAGTATTGATTTCGGAAATACAACTTCACTGGGATTAAAGCTGGTGAAAATACTTTCAGAGCAGCTTGGCGGCACAGTTGAGCTTATCCGTAATAACGGGTCAGAATTCCGCATTTCCTTCAAGAGGTCGAACTATTTAAGAAAGACCTGATTATCATGTTCTTATGCCTTCAAAATTGTGTTTTTGACGGTAATCAGGCAAAAAATAAACGCAATGTATAATGTCACTCATTGCAAATCTTTGAATTAAAGCGTAATTTTAGCATAAGGAAACTAAATTTTGACGTAAATTGTTGAATTTAGTAAATAACGGAAAATAATATTATGGACAGCAATTTTTCAAACAGGGTTCAGGATGTGATAAGGTTAAGCAGGGAAGAAGCCATTCGCCTGGGGCACGATTACATCGGCACTGAGCATCTCCTGCTCGGAATTATCCGTGAAGGAGAGGGGATTGCAATTAAGATCTTCAGGAATCTTGGAAAAGATATTGGCAAGATAAAGAAAACTATTGAAGATACGGTAAGGCAATCAGGCGCTACATTAACGGTAGGAAATATACCGCTCACAAAACAGGCTGAAAAAGTTTTAAAAATAACATACCTTGAAGCAAAGATATTTAAATCAGATGTCATCGGAACAGAGCATCTGCTGCTTTCTATATTAAGGGAAGATGATAATCTTGCTTCGCAGATACTTCAGCAGTTTGGCATTACATACGAAGTAGTGAAAGAGGAACTCTCGGCAATATTAACCGGCAAATCATCACAGCAGCAGCAGAAATCACCAACCGCTGAAAAGAAACCGGAGCGCACAAAGACACCCGTGCTGGATAACTTTGGCAGGGACTTAACCAAACTTGCTATAGACGAGAAACTTGATCCGATTGTTGGCAGGGAAAAAGAAATAGAGCGCGTTGCGCAGGTTTTAAGCCGCAGGAAAAAGAATAATCCTGTATTAATTGGCGAGCCTGGCGTTGGTAAAACAGCTATCGCAGAAGGACTTGCAATAAGAATAGTAGAGAAAAAAGTATCACGTGTACTGCATGATAAACGCGTAGTAACGCTTGACCTGGCATCGCTGGTTGCCGGTACAAAATACCGCGGCCAGTTTGAAGAGCGCATGAAGGCAGTTATGAATGAGCTTGAAAAAGCCAAGGATGTAATACTCTTCATAGATGAGCTGCATACAATAGTAGGAGCAGGCGGCGCATCAGGTTCACTTGACGCATCGAACATATTCAAGCCCGCGCTTGCAAGGGGAGACCTGCAGTGCATAGGCGCTACAACACTTGATGAATACAGGCAGTATATAGAAAAAGACGGCGCGCTTGACAGGCGTTTTCAGAAGATCATTGTGGATCCTACAACAGAAGAGGAAACCATGCAGATCTTAATGAACATCAAGCATAAATACGAAGAGCATCATAATGTTAAATATGCCGATAAGGCAATTGAATCAGCAGTAAAGCTGAGCTCAAGATATATCACCGATAGGTACCTGCCGGATAAGGCAATTGACGTGATGGATGAAGCAGGTTCAAGGGTGCATCTTGCAAATATTGTTGTCCCCGAAAACATTGTAGCGCTGGAAAATGACATTGCAAATATTAAAACCAAAAAGAACCAGGTTGTAAAGAACCAGAATTTCGAAGAAGCAGCGAAGCTGCGTGATGAAGAGAAACATTTGCTCAACGACCTTGAACAGGCTAAGCTTGACTGGGAAGTAAAATCACAGAGCATAGTCCATGAAGTAACCGAAGAGAATGTCGCCGATGTTGTATCAATGATGACGGGCATCCCGGTTAACCGCGTTGCACAGTCAGAAAGTGACAAGCTGGTTAAGATGGAAGATGAATTGAAGAAATTCATCATCGGTCAGGATGAAGCAATAATAAAGCTTTCAAAAGCTATCCGCAGAACAAGGGCGGGCTTAAAAGATCCCAACAGGCCGATAGGTTCATTTATATTTACCGGACCCACAGGTGTTGGTAAAACCGAAATGGCTAAAGTGCTTTCAAGATTCCTGTTTGACAGCGAAGAGAACCTGATAAGAATTGATATGAGTGAGTACATGGAAAAATTCAATGTATCGCGTTTGGTGGGTGCACCTCCGGGATATGTTGGGTATGAAGAAGGCGGACAGCTTACCGAAAAAGTAAGGCGTAAACCGTATTCAGTTGTACTGCTTGATGAAATAGAAAAAGCGCATCCGGATATTTTCAATATCCTGCTTCAGGTACTTGATGAAGGTATATTAACGGATAGCCTGGGCAGAAAGGTTGATTTCAAAAATACCATAATGATAATGACATCCAATATCGGTACACGCGATATTAAGTCAATTGGCGGCATGGGCTTTGGTGACCCCAACCAGACAGATAAACATGATAAGATGAAGATGCAGATAGAAGAATCTGTAAGGCGTGTGTTCAGTCCTGAATTCATTAACAGGATAGATGACCTGATAACATTTAAACAGCTTGAAAAAGCTGATATATTCAGGATCATAGATATATCAACAAGGCAGCTATTGAAGAGGATCCAGGCTCTTGGTATTACATTTGAATTTGACGATGCAGCCAAGACATTCCTTTCTGAAAAAGGATATGACCCCAAATACGGTGCAAGGCCGCTGAGAAGGGCTATACAGAAATATGTTGAAGACCCGGTATCGGAAGAGGTGCTCAAGGGTTCATTCAAAGAAGGCTCGCATGTAATGGTATCATACAAAGATGGAGCTGATGAACTTGTGTTTGTGGATATATCGCAGAGCAAACTGCCGGAGAAGATCGAGCCGGAATCAATCCAGGAAAATTAAGGATTAAAGAAATGTTTCAAGTCAGGTGGTGTCAGGTATTTTCCTGACACCACTTTTTTGTGCTCCTGTCACCCAAATCCGCCCAGGCGGACCAGTTTGGGTGATGTGTACCTCCTGCTTCCCAAACTGGAGTTTGGGAAGCAGGGAATGAAGGGGGCTTTCTCCGAAGGAGTGCCTTTGGCAAGCCCCAGTTGAGCATTTGATTCTCCGAATGAGATTTAAAAGAGCACTTCGTGACTTCACTCAATCCGGCTTTGCCGGATTTCACTCAGAATAATGTGGCTACTATCTCATCACACACGGCGTAACCTTTGCGGGTAAGCGAAATAGATTGTGCATCTTTAACGGCGTAGCCGTTGGTGATTAATGTTTCAATAGGGGCGGTGTATGCAGATTCAAAATCAATGTTATGCTTCTTGCGAAAGTCTTCAAAGTTTATGCCAACACTCCTAAGACCCAGCATGATATGCTCCGTAACAGATGTATCCTTATCGATTGTCTCAATGAAATCATGCGCCGGTTTACCTGAATCAACAAGCTCAATATACCTGCCGATATTTTTAATGTTCGTCCAGCGCTTGTTGCCAATGTAAGATGATGCCGAGGGTCCGAATGATATGTACTCCTCAAGCGTCCAGTACTTCAGATTATGGCGGCACTCATACCCGGGTTTGGTGTAGTTGGATATTTCATACTGCCTGTAGCCCGCATCAGATAATTGCTGCATGGTGTATTCATACATCTCCTGCTCAAGCTCAATATCGGCATTCTGCACCTGACCTTTATCGCGCATGCTGTATAACATAGTTCCTTTTTCAAAAATAAGAGAGTATGCCGAAATATGTTTTGTACCAAGCTTAATGGCCTCATCAAGATTGTATTTCCAGCTATCCATGGTCTGGCCCGGGAGGGCGAAGATCATATCAAGATTAATATTTTCAAATCCCGCGGCTTTCGCCGCAAGGATTGATTCCTTTGCCTGTTTAGCGGAGTGTATCCTTGTTAAAAATTGCAGTTCTGAATCAATGAACGATTGTACTCCGAAGCTTATTCTGTTAATTGGTAATTTTTTAAATACCTCTAGTTTTTCTAAATCAAGTGTACCCGGATTTGCTTCTATGGTAATTTCAGTATCATCTGAAATATTGTAGCTCTTGTAAAGCTCATCAAATATAGCGGTGAATTCATCATAACTCAATAGCGAAGGTGTACCGCCGCCAAAGAAAATTGAATCGAATTTTCTATCAGCTAATTGTTTAGTGTAAAATTGTATTTCCTTTTTGATCGAGTTGAGGAATTCAGCTTTTTTTGAATGATTTGTAATGGAGTAAAAATCGCAGTAAATGCATTTGGTATCACAAAAGGGGATATGTAGGTAGATTCCTGCCATAGTTA
Organism: Ignavibacteria bacterium; assembly: GCA_013140565.1. GTDB lineage: Bacteria > Bacteroidota > Ignavibacteria > Tepidaquicellales > OLB5 > OLB5. The sequence goes on along the minus strand of JABFSP010000302.1, from coordinate 757 downwards.
AATTATCTCCGTCCCAAACTCCAGTTTGGGACGGCTAGATTACATTTTTAGATGCTGTATATTGTTTGTTGCCCAAACTGGAGTTTGGGCAACAGGGGTTGCGGGTAATTGCAATATTACTTTATCGGCATACCAATTCTATCCCAGCGGATAGAACTGATGAGTTTACCAAACTCTCCGAACAGGTCATATTTGGAATCCCAGGAGAAATAAGTAAACCATGCTTTGCCAACTACCTCTTTGCGCTTCACGAATCCCCAAAACCTGCTATCAAGTGAATTATGACGGTTGTCACCCATCATAAAATAATAATTATGTTCAACTGTATATTTAGTTGTCTCATTGCCATCTATGAAAAACTTATCACCGCGCATTTCAAACTTATGTCCTTCACGTTTTATAAAAGTATCCCACTCCATGTAGTTCTTTACTGTTAAAGTTATCACATCACCCAGCTTTGGTACAACCAATGGACCATAATTATCGGCATTCCATAATTTATTCATTGGGAAAATTTTGGGGTCAGGACGTGAAGAAGGCTGAACATGAATTTCAGCTGACTTTACAAAGGAATTTTTGCGGAATTCTTCGATCTTGTTATTCGGAAATGTAGCAACAACAAATGTCCTGCCGGAATCATCCTTTTCTTCCCGGGTATTCATAATATCAGTTATATCGTACTTTTCCTGGAATTCTGCATTCTGTAGCAGACCCATGAACTTCAGATTTGTCATTTTGGCAGGATCCATATAAACCC
>JABFSP010000080.1 GCA_013140565.1 Ignavibacteria bacterium | reverse complement strand
GACTGAATTTAAAAATTACAATATTGGAAATACATAAACCTGTCGTACTATCAGTAGAAAGTCCTGCCGAATAACAATTTCCAAAACCATCGGTTTTGACGTAAAAGACCACGTCCTTGCTGTCATTAGGCACTTTATATCTTCTCGCCCATTCTACAGATGGCTGTGAAGCTGCCGGACTAACAAAGAATGAAAGAAAGAAAATACCGGATAATAATGTATTTTTTATTATATACTTCATTTCATTTACCTCGATTATTATTTACAAAACACCTGTAAGCTAAACTGTTTCCCTTTTGCAGCGTTTTTTCCAACGCTGCAAAAGGTACTTCAGCTTCCCCGCGCTCAAAAGGAGAACTTTTGTAAACGGTGTTTAACGAGCGGGATACTTATGATATCATAAACGCTGTGAATTATTATTTTGCAGCCTTCATGGTAATTTTCGTTTCGGCTATCAGGTTATTATCCACATCCGTTACTGTAAGAGTGTATTCTCCCCATTGAGGTATATACATTTCGTAACAATACCATGTTGCTGAAGGATCGATATCAACCCATGAAACAGGGCCGGGCTCACCTACTTTGACTGCCCTGAATAGGATCTGACTCTTCCCATAAGCACCCGGAAATTTGACCAGCATATATACAAAGTTTTCTTTGTATTGATCTGAGCTCATATAAAAAGTTGTTTTTTCACCAACCGGTTCCCCATCAGTTGATTTAGATTCAAGTATGTGAAGGCTCTGGCTTTTAAGCGAACCGGGGGCAGCAATTAATATTACTGCAAGAAGCAAAAGAAAAGCTAATGATGTACATTTCATTGTTTTATTTGTTGATTAATTATTAAATACCCATTTTATTTTATTAATACCATTTTTTTGATATCCCTGAACTCACCTGCTTCGATACTGTAAAAGTATGTTCCGCTGGCAATCTCTGAACCGTCGAAATTCACATTATGAGTGCCACTTTTTAGATTCTCGTTTAACAGTGTTTTTATTTCTTTACCCAGTAAATCGTAAACTTTAATTTTAACGTTTGATTCCGCAGGAATTGTAAATTTAATAGTTGTTACAGGATTAAATGGATTGGGATAATTCTCAAACAGTATCTTATCCTTCTCAATTTTCTGTGAACTTATCGGTTTATCGCAAAAATTAACAGCGCATATTGTATTTGCTGAAAATTCCGGGAAGTAAAGCAGCATACAGTCTACCCATTCCCTGTTTATGTATCCTGCTCTCATTTTCCCATATGATTTGATGCCGTTAACAGGGTCCGCCAGAATTGTAGAAACGGGCTCGTATGAAGAAGGATCTATATTACCCCTATAATGGATATCTGTGCTGTTGGAATCTGTATATGCAAACTTATATTTACCCTGTGAAAATTTCACAGCCTGCACATCTATGAATTCAACGGCAACGGAACCTGAACTTTCTATATAAGAATTTGTGAAGTCGTGTAAGGATGTTTCACCATTTGAGGAATAAAGGCATCTAAAATCATAATTGTGTACGTTATCAGCCAGAACTCTATATATTATTGCAGTATTATAGTTAAATCTTCCACCGCAGGAGACAATTTGAACCTGGTCAATTTTGAAGCCGTCAGTATAGAATGAATTACCCGCAGCTGATACACAATAGTTTTCGCTGTATGCAGCCTGTATAGCGCTGTACCCTGTTACATTAAAAACAGTAAACATTCTATCCCTGGGTGATGATGTCCTGTAATAACAGATATCATGCCACAGGAAGTGGCTATTCAGATTTGGTGTAGTTGCGTACCAGTAAAAACTCTGGCTGTTCCTGTAAGTAATGGGAACTGAATTATCCAGCGGATTGAGAACTAACGCAAGCCGCTGGTAAATATTCTTATTACCGTCTGCTTTCATAGAGTCAACCGCAACAGAAATGTATATGAAACATTTTTCATAAACTGAATTATCGCTGGTTATCCTGGGATTGTACACATTTACATTCATGTTACCTGAACCCCAATGATCCCATATGTTGTACCCCTGCGCTCCCGTGGTAAAATTGAAGCTGAAGAAAGCCGCTGAACGGTGCCGGCTGCGTGAAATTCCCGCAGCGCATAATAGAACAGTGTCACTTCCTCTTACTACAGGTTCTATATCAAGCTCACCGGTATTAAATTTTACATTTAGCGTTGTGAATGTATGTCCTTTTAGCGTCCATGTTACACCCTGATCATAAGAAGCATATACGCTTATGACGTCAAACGAGGAGCTAAAATATTTTGTCGTTGCAGCAAATATGGTATTTGAAGTGCCAAGTGTATGTGTCGCCACTGCTTTTACCTTAGAGCCATCGATATATGATAAATCGGGCACCTGAGAGAATTGTGAAAGTTTGCCATGAATCAACTCCTCCTGTGAAACAATAATATCATTCAGACTCACAGTTTTTGTTTCACCATAAACAGATTTTAACCTGTGTATAAGCTCATCAATTTTCGCCTCATCGTTATTGTTCCTTGCCTCATTTAGCTTGTTTGTGATATTTTCTAATTCGGCATTACTGTAATTTTCACCGGTCGTTAAGATCTTTATATGTTCTGAGCCCTGCTGAGCATTTATAGAACATGAGATAAACAAAAATAATATTATGAGTTTACTGTATTTCACCATATTTTACTTTTTTATTTAGTCTTAAAATGAGGCTGCATTTATAGAACTACAGCCCCATTTATAAGATGTTTTTATTTAACTAAAATCATTTTTCTTGTTTCTGAAAACTCACCCGCTTCAATCCTGTAAATATAAGTTCCGCTGGAAAGAACTGAAGCATCAAAATCTACTTCATACTTCCCTATATTGAGATTTTCGTTTACCAAAACACTTATCTCCTTGCCAAGCAGGTCATATACTGTAATTTTCACACCTGATGATTTAGCAATATCAAATTTTATTTTGGTTGAAGGATTAAAAGGATTAGGATAATTATCATAAAGCTTAAAATCATCCGGAACTTCACTGCTGTATGTATTTACTGCGGTAGTGGGATTATACTTATACAAAGCTCCTCCCGTTCCGACAGCATATCCAACAGATGTAGGTAGAAAATGCACAGACCATAACTCTGCAGTTATCCCGCTTGCATTTAATTGCCATGTTGTGCCGGAATTTGTAGTTTTTAAAATAGTTCCGTTAAGTCCCACGATCCATCCCGTAGTTGGATTGATGAAATGTACATCTTTAAATTCTACTGAAGCGATACCGCTGGATTGAGAACTCCAGGTGCTGCCTCCGTTTAAAGTTGACCTGATAAGATTATTTTGCCCTACCATATACCCCCGGTTATTATCGAGAAAAAATACAGAATTAATAAGACTCGATTGGCTCGTTTGAGCGGACCAGTTTACCCCATAATCCTGCGAGCGTCTTACATTTCCTGATTCACCGGCTATCCACCCGGTTCCGCTGCCCGGGAAAAAAACCGATAGCAGGGTATTTCCTGTACCGCTGCCTTGTGAAAGCCAGTTAACACCACCGTTAACTGTTCTTCTCATATAACCATCTTCACCAACAGCCCAGACCGTAGATTGATTAATAAAATGTAAGGAATAAAGATTATTTGAATTTGTTCCGGTTGACTGCAATATCCAGTTATTGCCACCATTACTTGTGAAAACTATATAGTTAAGTGAAGAGCATACCCATCCGGTAGAAGGATTCACAAAAAAGACACAATTTACATTCGCATTAGGATAAAAAAGACTATATGATACCCAGCTTGCTCCTCCATTTGTAGTTTTCCTGACAGTATTCCCGGTCCCGCATACGTAGCCTGTCTGTTCATTTGCAAAATGTACTGATCGAAGATGATTCCCTGTTCCGCTTGGAATTGATGTCCAATTTTGAGCATACAAACCTGATGAAATACTTAATGCAATGAATAAGATATTAAATACATTTTTAAACATACATTACTCCTTTTGATTTATTATATTTTATTAATTCCCCCAAAAAATTATTTAACCAGTACCATTTTTTTAATATCATTAAAGCTGTCCGCAGTAAGCTTGTAGAAATACGTGCCGCTTGAAAGCATTGAGGCATCAAAATTCACTTCATAACTCCCAGCCTGGGTGAATTCATCAGCTAAAACTTTTACCTCTTTGCCTAGCATATCATAAACGGTGATCTTCACATTTGCTTCGTTTGGAATATCAAACTTTATAGTTGTTGAAGGATTAAACGGATTTGGGTAATTCTGCGACAAAGAATATTCCGTAGGAATATCAGTTGATATCTGGTTAAGTCCCACTGTCTGAGAGTATTTAATTGTGACATAATCGTAATTTGTACCAATACCTTTACTTGTACCCGTAACATAAATATTTCCGGTATTATCCAGCATCATATCAGACGGACCATCATCATCATTTGCAGGACCATTGTATTTCTTTATCCATTGGAGCGTAAGAGCATTATTATACTTGAGAACAAGAATATCGCTATTAGAAAAACCAGCAAGATAAAAATTCTGACTGGCGTCCATTCTGATTTTATAGGCGCCCTCGTCTTCATCCCCTAATGTGTATCTCTGGAAGCCAAGTGGGGTACCGGAAGAGCTGTATTTAGCAATTGCAATATCTCTACCCGCAGAAACCCCGCCATAACTTTCGCCGGCGCTGTAGACATTTCCGCTATTATCAATTACCAGGGAAAATCCCCTGTCATCCCCGCTGCCCAGCCCGTTGTATCTCTGCACCCACTGGCTTACACCGGAAGAGTTGTATTTGGCTGTTACACAGTCAAATTTTAAGGTGTTGCCGCCCCAGCTTCGGCCTGTTACAAATATTTCTGACCCTGAATTGTTCATCCCAAGAGAGTAAAAAGAATCTTCAGCAGCAAAAGGAGTATTATCATATGTTTGGAGAAATAATAATGTTCCCCCGTTTGATACTTTGGCGAGAAAAGCATTTGTATTCGTAGAGGATAAGGCCCCGCAAAGATATACATTACCCGAAGGATCTAATTTCATATCAAAAACATATGGATATACTACATCTGTCCTGTTTGTCCATTGGAAAACTCCTGAGGAATTATATTTTATCGTAACAAGCTCAAATGTTCCTGTCGTGCTCTTTTCAACTGAACCTGAAATGTAAATGTTACCATTTGCATCACATATCATTGCCTGCGCATAATCATGACGGTTAGCAGCGCCATTATGATGTTGTATCCATTGTATATTACCAGCAGAGTTATATTTGATTATCACCCAGTTATAATTTGCCTGAAAATCAGTACCTCCAATAATAATATTGCCGCTGTTATCTGCTGCAATGCCACAAGGGAAATCTGCACCCGTCGTACTGTGAGTACTTGCCCACATTTCAGCGCCGGTTGGACTGTATTTTACTGTCGTCAAATCATTACCGCCTGCACTTACCCCGGTAACAATAACGTTACCAGAATTATCAACCGTCATGTATTTGGCATTATCTGTAGAGTTAGCAGGTGAGTTATACCGGCTCGCCCATTGCTCAGTTGGCTGGGCATAAATAGATACTGCGATTAATAGCAGAAAATTAATTATGAGATAGAAATACCTTGGAGAATTATTTGCGCACATATTAAAGTTAATTTATTTTATTAATACCATTTTTTTAATATCTGTAAAACTGCCTGCAGTAAGCTTGTAGAAATATGTACCGCTTGAAAGATATGAAGCATCAAAACTTACTTCATAGCTTCCCGCCTGCTTAAATTCATCAGCTAAAACTTTTACCTCTTTGCCAAGCTGATCATAAACAGTGATCTTCACATTAGCGTCGTTTGGAATATCAAAACGAATGTTTGTTTCAGGATTAAAGGGATTAGGATAATTCTCATATAGCCTGTATTCTTTTGGGATGTCACCTATATGTGTCCCATCTCCGGGTTCTTCCGGTTCCGCTCCAGTTGTAAAGCTCCATACAGAAGACCAGGCGCTTAAACCCTCTGTCGTGTTTGATCGTACGCGCCAATAATACTGCATATAAGGCTTTAATATCAGGTTATGGTCTGAAACCGGAATAAAAGAATGTGATTGCCCTACTCCGGTTCGGTTAAAAACTGTAGTTGTAAAAGCCGGGGTCTTTGAGATCTGTACGTCATATGATGCAAAAGGCACTACATCATTCCAGTCAATAAGGAATGATAAAGGCATATCTACAGAGCCATTTTGGGGAGAAAGCAGCTGTGGGATGTACGTTGACTGAACAAAAGTTTCAGCTTTAAATTTGTAAACAGTTTTACCTAAGGCGTATATAGTGGAATCATTCACAAAGCGGAAGCGGTTTACATTCGTTCCCCATCCCGCAAGGTGCCAATCCCAGCCGCCGTTGGTTGTACGATAACAAGGCATATTGTAATTTTGTCCCCATCCGCCAACCCAGCCAGTCTGTTCGTTTATAAATCCAATACCTTCAAGATTGGTAATATTATCAGGAAGCCTGATCTCACCCCAGTTCTGCCCCCCATTTGTAGTTTTTAATATGAAGGTTGGTGCTCCGGTTCTTTCTATTGAAGCATAGCCAAGCCGCCTGTTAACAAACTGAACTTTCCAGCACCATTCACCCGATCTTGAGGATCTGTACACCCGGCTCCAGTTTGCGCCTCCATTTGTAGTAAAAAGTATAACCGAATTTCCTGTCTCGTGATTGTTATTGGATGAATAACCGCCTACCACGAAACCTGAATCAGCTGACCAGAAATGACAATCTACCAATGACCGTGCCATTGAGATATCAACAGGAATGGAAATCCAGTTCAATCCTGCGTCTGTAGTTTTTATAACATTAGCCGGGGAATTGTACCTGCCGCAGGCGAACGCTGTTGTTGAATTGACTATGGATATCCCGCAAATTCCTCCAGGCAAGGTTCCGGTGATATTTGCCGAAATATGTGCCCAGTTTACACCGCCGTTGGTTGTTCTGTACAAAACATGGCTCCTGTCAAGCGTCCCTATAATTCCTGTGTTCCCGTCAAACATTCCGATACTTCTCAATAGCGGATTAAGATCGTTCTGCAGAAGTACCCAGCTCGCACCTTTATTGTATGTTTTCAGTACTCTTCCGTTAAAATGCACAATTATCCCCGTGCTTTCATTAGAGAAATACATGTCTTCATACCGGGTCCCTGTTTCACCTAAATTAACTGGATTGAATACTTGTGAATAAATATTGCCTCCTGTATAAACAAGAATGCTAAGGTAAATAATTAAATATTTTCTGAATTTTTTCACTTATTTAACTAATACCATCTTTTTGATATCCGTAAAGCTTCCTGCTGTGAGCTTATAGAAATACATTCCGCTGGATAATGACGAAGCATCAAAATTCACTTCATAACTCCCAGCCTGTTTGAATTCATCAGCTAAAACTTTTACCTCTTTCCCAAGCATATCGTATATAGTGATCTCTACATTTGCGTCGTTTGGAATATCAAACTTTATAGTTGTTACCGGATTAAACGGATTAGGGTAATTCTCATACAGCTTATATTCTTTTGGGATATCAGCTAAATGAATTTTAACACCCTGCTCTTCAGATTCCGCTCCTGTAGTAAAGGTCCATACCGTTGACCACTCACTTATTCCGGCTGTTGAGTGTGAGCGCGCACGCCAGTAATACTGTGTATATGGCTTTAAGATCAGGTTATTGCCTGAAACAGGGATAAGACAATGAGAATTAAGTAAACCCGTTCGGTTAAAAACTGTCGCAGTAAACGTTACAGTTTTGGATACCTGGACATCATACGTCACGGAAGGCAGTGAAACATTACCCCAGTCAAGCTGGAATGATAAAGGCATATTTGCAGTCCCATTAACAGGTGTCAAAAGTATAGGAATACCAGCAGCTGGTGAAACTGATTTGTATTTAATAGTAAGATAATCGAAAGTTAAATCACTTAATGGGTTAGCTCCACACACATATACGTTTCCGAAATTATCCGCTGTTACCGAAGGAAGAATTCCGGAATTAGGAGGATCGAAGACAGGTAAGTTATATATTTGTATCCATTGCTGTACACCTGAGGAATCGTATTTTATCGTGGTATAATCATCCCTAACAGAACCTTCAAAGTTTACACCCGTCACATAAACATTTGCACTATTATCAACAGAAATAGATGAAGCATAATCATCCACATGATCAGGTGTATCATAAATCCGGACCCATGTTCTAAAACCGGATGGGCTGTACTTAATTGTTACATAATCATAGCTGGAATTCCCTTGCCATTGCCCGTACCAATTCCCGCAAGAACCTGTAACATAAATGTTTCCAATGGGATCAATAGCAAGAGAGGTTGCGAAATCGCTACCATTTGCGGTACCGTTATATTTTTGAACCCATTGTAAACTGCCGGAAGAATCGTATTTTATTGTGCCATAATCACTTGAGATTTTTCCTGTAGTATAAACATTCCCCGAAACGTCTACCCCTACAGATTTTACTCCCTCAAAATATCCTTCTCCATAGATCCGGTTCCACAGAAGAATACCGAAAGAATTGTATTTTATTAAAAGGTGCAGACCGCCATAGTGATTATTATCAATATCGGCTTCTCCACCGAGGTATACATTGCCGGAACTGTCAAGTGCCATTGAAGTAATAAACTCACCATCATATACTTCATGTTCTTTAACCCATTGCTGTACTCCAGAAGAATTATATTTTATTAAAAAACATCCAAAGTCATAATTTCCACCAACAAATATATTTCCGGACTTGTCAAGCACAACTCCAACCCCACTTTCATCTGATAAATTTACAGGCATGTCAAATCTCTGCAGCCACTGCTGTGAACCAAAAGCATTGTATTTTATTGTTACACAGTCGAATTCAGTTCCAAGTCCTGAACTGGTTCCGGTCACGTACACATTCCCTATACCGTCAACAGCAATTGATGTTGCAGCGTCACCTGCAGGCCCCGTGCCATTATACCTTTGGACCCACTGCTGGATACCGGTAGGACTGTATTTTATCGTAGAATAATTGTTCTTACCTAGGTGTCCTACACTGGATCCGGTCACATACACATTCCCTTCAGCGTCAACCGCAATATCTTTGGCCTCATCATCACGATTTCCGGTTCCATTGTACGTTTTAGCCCAGTCGAGTGAGGACTGAGCATTAACTGATACAGTTATTAACAGCAGCAGAAAAATTTTGAATGGATCTAACAATATATTTTTTGTTTTCATTTTCTTATAATGTTATTTTATTAATACCATTTTTTTAATATCTGTAAAGCCGGCGGATGTAAGTTTGTAGAAATACATTCCGCTTGAAAGATACGAAGCATCAAAACTTACCTCATAGCTTCCCGCCTGTTTGAATTCATCAATAAGGACATTTACTTCCCTGCCGAGCATATCATAAACCGTTATATTCACTTCCGCATCATCAGGGATATCAAACTTAATATTAGTTGACGGATTAAATGGATTCGGATGATTATTGTATAATTTGTATTCCTTTGGAATTTGAGTACCTTCATGAGTATTATCAGCGGAGGATTCTGAATCTGCTCCGGTAGTAAACTCCCATACCACTGACCATGCACTTAAACCTGCTGATGTATTTGATCGAGCCCGCCATAAATACCGGGTAAAAGGCTTTAAAATTAGATTATGTTCTGAAACCGGAATAAAAGAATGCGATTGACCTACACCGGTGCGGTTAAAAACTGTCGTAGTAAAAGCCGGGGTTTTTGAGATTTGCACG
>JABFSP010000316.1 GCA_013140565.1 Ignavibacteria bacterium | reverse complement strand
AATCCGCTGGGAGCAAAGATCTGGCTTATTGAAAAAACCAATGAATTAAACATAAAAGGAGCTAATTAGCTCCTTTCATTTGATGAGAAGATTTAAAGATAACTGCTTTTGGCAATCATCGGATGAATATGAATTACTTCAATAAAACCATTTTCTTTGTTTCGGTGAACTCAACTGTTTCAATCCTATAAAAATACACCCCACTTGAAAAATTTTCAGCATTCCAATCAGCATTATAAGTACCTGCATTCAGATTTTCGTTGACAAGAGTTTCCAGTTCTCTTCCCGTTATATCAAAGATCGCCAGTTTTACAAATCCGGATCCCAGGATCGAGAATTCAATATTTGTAACAGGATTGAAAGGATTCGGATAATTTTGTCCAAGTGAAAAACCGGTAGGCATTTGAGATTTTACCGGTGTTATTCCCGTAAATGTGGTTGATGTCCTGTACAGCCCTGTACCTGATGTGCCATCGCATCCTGCGAATTCATAATTGATATTTGGAGGATTAAAACTTGTTTTACAGAAACCTCCTATAGATGTCGCATTTCCATTCCCAAGCCCCTGATTTAGCTGTGACCAGTTTACTCCATAATTCGTGCTTAAATATATGCCTGATGATGAAGTACCTGCAAAAACACTATCACCCCGCACTAACAATGCCTTAGTAAAATTATACAAAGTTTGTGTCCATGTTGAGCCGTTGTTTGTTGATCTGAACACGCCATTGGAAGTTCCGGCATAAACATAATTAGTAGGTGGCAGTGTAACCGCAAGCGCGTAAACATTCTGGTTATTCAGGGATGTTGGCGACCATGAAGTACCGTCATTATCAGATACATATACACCGCTGGAATTGGTTGTGCCTGCAAAAACCTGGTATTGACTAACTGCCAGTGAATACACATCCCTGTTATTTAAGGTGGTTTGCGTCCAGTTTAAACCGTAATTTGTAGATTTGTAAACGCCAAAACTATGTGTCCCGGCATAAACGTAAGGTGATCCATCCGAAGATGATCCCAGAGAACGAACTACTTTGTTGTTCAATGAAGATTGTACCCAGGTACTTCCGAAATTTGTTGAGTAGTAAACACCATGCCCCGAAGATGTTCCGGCTAAAATAACATTTTGAGAATTTGTCATGGCATGAACAGGCTGGGTTACATTAAATGAAGTTGGTGACCAGCTAACACCGTTATCAACCGATCTGTAAACTCCGCTGTTTGTACCAGCAAAGATGATGGAACTATAAGCAGTCATTGAATAAACACTTGAAGCATTAAGTACCAGCTGCCACTGAGAATTGACTGACTGAACATAAAAACTGCACATTGCAATTACTAATAAAATTGTTTTCATGATAATTATTATTTTACTTTATTAAGATCATTCTTTTTGTCTCACTGAAACTCTTGGATGTTATGGTATAAAAATAGATCCCGCTTGAATATTTTGAAGCGTCCCAATCAGCATTATATGTTCCGGGAGATAATTTATCACTCACAAGTATTTCGATCTCCCTTCCTGAAACATCAAATACTGCAAGCCTGACAAAAGCAGATTTAGGAACAGAGAATTCTATATTAGTTACAGGATTAAATGGGTTTGGATAGTTTTGTTCTAAAGTAAACAATTTTGGTACTTCTGTTGATATTTGTGAAAGTGAAGAAAGTTCGCTGATTGGACGGCGGAAGATCCCTATACCGCTAAGAGATTCTTTTCCTGCAAAGAGGTAATTATTGTAGATATGAGTGCTTCCTATGGAAGGAGAATTTCCCAATCCTTCGTTTTTCTGTATCCAGCTAACACCGTTATCATTTGATACATATATACCTGAGTCACATCCCGCATATACAGAACTTCCGGAAGAAGAAAGTGAAAAAATATTTTTGCCTGGTAAATACTGCGTCCAGTTTACACCGTTATTAGTTGAAACATAAACGCCGTACGCAAAAGTACCGGCATAAATGTAATTACCGGATGCTGTCAAAGATCTTATAGAACGGTTATTTAATGATGTTTGAGACCAGTTAGCACCGTTGTTACCTGAAACGAATGCACCCATACTGTATGTGCCAGCAAAAATATTATTACCGCTTACAGCCAGTGCGTAAACTTCAAAATTAATTGAGCTTGACGACCAGTTCCCGCCATTATTGGTAGAAATATATACTCCGTTAGTATAGCCTGCAAATACATTATTCCCTGAAACAGCAAACGATCTTATGGTCTGACCGGAAATATTGGTTGTCTGCCAGTTTATTCCGTTATTGCTGGATCTGAGTATACCATTTGATATTCCTGCGATCAAATAACTTCCGGATACAGCCATAGAAAACACGTTATTGCTTAAAGAGGTTTGTGTCCAGTTGCTGCCATTATTCGAAGAAACAAAAAGTCCATAACCGGTACCTGAAAAAATGTTACTGCCCTGTGAATGAATTGAATATATGTACGGCGAGCCGTACACCTGCTGCCACTGGGCATTAATTGATTGAAGTGAAAGGACAAATACCAGGACTGATAAATAAAATGTTTTCATATACTCTCCCGAAAATTAAATATTGTTTTATTAGCGGCTTTTTTTGCCAGCTGCATGTGAATTTTAAATTACCCCTGCCGCTTTTCTTCTGAGACTTGTCGGCGAAAACGTCATCTCGAGGATGGAAGCTGGCAGGAATAATAAACTAACAATTGATTTTTGAGATGTTTTTTAGATGCCGTTTTCGCCTTACGAACAAACATAAAACAACAACATCCCTGAACCAAAGAAAAATTATCCGGTTTTAGAAAATTTCAGGATTTGAAACCCATATTATTATGCATTTTTAGCTTGTTTTAACC
>JABFSP010000315.1 GCA_013140565.1 Ignavibacteria bacterium | reverse complement strand
TGATAATACCGGCTTTATGTGCGGGGATTATTCCAACAAAGCAAGAATTGTTAAAACAACCAATGGCGGCACAAACTGGGTTATAAAATATGATGCTGTATCTGATCAGCTCAATTCAATGCACATTTTTTCCCCGGCAGAAATGATTGCTGTTGGCGGTAAATACGATGGAGCCGAAAAAATAGTCAAATCAACTGATGGAGGGGAAACATGGAATGATATTTATACGGACATTCCTAATAAAGAAATATTAATAACTTTAGCTTTCTTTGATCAGAACACAGGCATTGCGGCGGGATATGACGGTAAAATGATAAGAACTACGAATAAAGGTATGAACTGGAGCGAAGTAAATCCTCAAAATTACAGGATGAGAAGTAACTCTGTTCATTTTGAAAATAGCCAGAATGGAATATTAGCATGTGAATATGGTAAAATGTTCAAAACATCCAACGGTGGTTTGAACTGGGATAGTTTAAGTATACCTACAACAGAAAGCATATTAAATGGCTACAATTTTGGCAGCAGGATATATCTTATCGGTTTTAGTTCTTTTTACAGGAGCATTGATAATGGAAGTACATGGCAAAATTACCCTTTAGGCAGAAATGTGTATTGTTCTGAATTTATAGATCAGGATAATGGTTTTATTTTTGGAAATATAACAGGACAATACTGGAGCTTTAATACTTTTTTCAGGACTTCAAATGGAGGATTAAGCTGGGATTCAGTTTCAATACAGGATTTTCCTTATGCCATGAAATTTATAAACCCCCAAACGGGCTTTATATCCGGAGGTAATACAGGATATAATACATTTTTATCTAAAACTACAAACAGCGGAATAAACTGGACCAAACATAATGTGAGTGGTATTTACAAAAAAGCTAAAAGCATTTCATTTATTAACGAAAATACTGGCTGGATTGGATGTGACGAAAATGTTCTTATAAAAACGACAAACGGGGGAGTAAATTTCCAGATACTGGATTTCGGAAGACCGCAATCCTGGACAACTCCGAAAGTATTCTTCAGAGATGAGTATAACGGTTGGGCAGCAGTAAATAATCCTTCTGGTCAATTGTTAAATACTACAAACGGGGGATTGAACTGGCATATACAGTTTGATTGTGGTACAGCAGGGATCAGTTCATTCCATTTTATTGACAACAATACAGGATGGTGCGGTGGATACGGTTTTGTGCTTAAGACCACAAATGGCGGAAATTATATTACACCAGTATCCGTAACAGGTGAAATGATACCTGAAAAATACTCAATTTCCCAAAACTATCCAAATCCGTTTAATCCTGTTACAAACATAAAATTTGGAATTCCGAAGTCAGGCTTAGTGAAAATTACGATCTTCGATCTGCTTGGCAGGGAAGTAACCAATCTCGTAAACGAACAAATGCAGCCGGGGAGTTACACTGTAAATTGGGACGCATCAAACCATCCGAGTGGAGTGTATTTTTATAAGCTCGAGGTCCGTCAAGCCGGATCTTCGACAGGTGATTTTGTTGAATCAAAGAAAATGGTGCTGGTGAAGTAAATATAGAGTAATTTAAATAAAGTTTTGCTAATTTATTAATCAATTTGATAATTATCTCTTTTTCTTAATAAAAAACCCATAAGCTACATTTATGAGAGAACTTATGATCATATTTCTGTTAATGCTTCCAATTGAAATTATTTCTCAGCAATCCGGATGGTTTTGGCAGACTCCAGATTTTACTTCAATTGTTCTGAGCGATGTTCATATAATTGATCCTAATAATGCAGTAATCGCAGGTCATATGGGAACATTAATGAAGACTTCTAATTCTGGTGAAACATGGAGCAATTCAATTTCTAACAGCGGAATCACAGGTTTAACGCCTGAAAGATTGTACGCTTCATATTTTATAAACATTAATACCGGTTGGGTTGTAGGAAATAATGGTGTAGAACCAAATTTAAGGATCTTCAAAACAACAAATTCAGGAGTCAACTGGATCAGGCAAGGTTTGGAAGTAAATCAATATTGGCTCTTATTGGATGTTTTCTTCGTTAATGAAAATACTGGATGGGCCTGTGGACAAAGTTTTATTATCAGAACAACAAATGGTGGAAATAACTGGATTCCTTATGATATACCGCCCAATCATGTTTTTAATGCTATTTATTTTACAAATCTAAACACAGGATGGGCTGTTTCCGGCTCGGAAATATACAAGACTACTGATTCAGGTATAAATTGGTTTGTAAATAACAGTATTCCAACATTCGGTTTTAGTTCGATATATTTTCTAAATGATAATACCGGGTTTTTGGCAGGTGGAACTTACAATAGTGCCCTAATACTAAAGACGACTAATGGAGGAACCAGCTGGAATGCTAAGCTATATGATTACCAGGTTGGTCTGCGCTCGATTACATTCGTTAATCAGTTTTTTGGGTGGGCAGTAGGTGGGGCATACAGTGGTCAGTCAAATTTAATAGTCAGGACTACAAACGGGGGTGAGGACTGGTTGTATTCAGGCAGCGACTCTACAGAGTTTTTAACATCTGTTGGATTTTTTGACCAAAATACCGGTATTACCGTTGGGTACTCCGGAAAAATGGTTAGGACCACAAATGGAGGTTTAAATTGGTATTCTCAAAATAACAGATTAACAAACAGAGATATAAACCAAATTACAGTTTCAAGCGTAAATTCACTTTGGTTGGCCTGCAATTCCGGTTTGATACTGAACTCCACAAATTTTGGAATTAACTGGAACTTTGTTGATAAGCCATCTACCGAGGATCTTTCAAAAATTAATTTCTTTAATTTAAGTACTGGATATGCATTGAATTATTTCAGTG
>JABFSP010000117.1 GCA_013140565.1 Ignavibacteria bacterium | reverse complement strand
AAACACAGCCATATGGCAGCGGGTTGACGATTCCGACTTATACCGGTAACCAATTGCTTGAAAGCGGATTGATGATAGGTATAAATAATACCAAAGTATCAGATAACTGCAGACGGGGTAATTCACCGGCCACATCATCAGATACTGATTTTACCGCACTCAATTCATATACACTTCAGGCTCCGGGAATTTTTTCAAATGAAGATGGTAAAGGGTATTTCAATGATAATGGAGCTGGGTCGAATAAAATTGGTGTAACTATCCGCGCAGAAAGTTATGCTTGGAACAGTACACCGGACGCTAATTATATAATTTTAAGATATACTATTAAGAATACAAGCGGAGCTGCAATTTCCAACATGTATTCGGCAGTATATGTTTACTTTACCCCGAACGGAGTAAATAGCGGCATTAATACTGCACTTGATACATTAAATAAATTAGGATATTCTTACAATAGTTCGAATACTAATCCATATCTCGGGGTTAGTCTGCTTTCAGGACAAAACCTGAATTTCAAAGCCATTCTGGCTAACGAGGTATTAAACGGTTTTACCACGCAGGAAAAGTGGGATGCTATGAGTAACGGTATTGTGAACGGAAGTATAGGACCAGGTATTAACTGTTTTGTTATTTCAGCCGGTCCTCTTAATTTAAACAATAATGATTCTGTTGTTGTCGGATTTGCTGTAGTGAAAGGTAATGACCTGAATGAATTAAGAGCTAATAATAATACTGCAAAAAACAGGTTTAATGTTATCGGTATTGAGCCAATTTCAAATATTATCCCGCAGAAGTTCGCTTTGTATCAGAATTATCCAAATCCTTTTAATCCTTCAACCACAATAAAGTTCGATTTGCCCAGGAACGATTTTGTGAAGATAAAAATATTTGATATAATAGGCAGAGAAGTTGACATGTTCAGCAGTGAACTTGGTGCCGGAAGTTACAAGTATGAATTTAATGCGACAAATTTATCAAGCGGAGTTTATTTCTATAAACTTGAATCAAATTTCTACACAGATGTAAAAAGAATGATATTAATTAAGTAATTTTCAATTAACTAACTATACACAAAATAATGAAGACAATTATCTTTACTCTTTTGGTTATTTCTTTGTTTGCTCTCACAACTTTTGCAGGAAACAGAGACAGGTCAAAAGTCAACAGAAGTACCTACGGGTTACCAAATGAAACAAATAACAACGTAAGTTTTTCAAGTAATAATTCCATAAATATTAAAAATCCAAACATAATTTTAGGCGGAAGCTTTTTTGTAAATGGAATTGAAGTTGGTCCTGAAATTTTGACAGGCAACAATGGTTTCTATGATTATATGACAAACGGTGATTGCAGACATTATCTCCAGGTAGATGAATCAGCGCCTGGCTTATTGCACGCTATTTATACTGTAACAGATACAAATGACGTTTATCCTGCGGCTAACACCCGGAAAACAGTTTATGCCTATTCTGCAGATGGTGGTTTGACATGGACTGTAGGTGGCCCGGTACCAACTTCAGCAAGAACCGGTTTCGGTAATCTTATCTTAAAACCAACAGGAGAAGCTATTATTGGAATGCATGCCGGTACGGTTGTCAATGCACAACTTCATATTGATGTTGCTCCTCAAGCAGCGACATGGTCATCATATAACGCCCAGCTGCCAGCCAGGTTATGGCCTATTCAAAGTATTATGACAAATGGTAATATTTTACTTGCCTGCAACCAGAATACAACTGTAGCTCCTGATTCATTGGTTTGGGGTGTTTTTAACGGCACAACAATAAGCCAATGGAATCATTTATATGCATATAATTCATCTGCAGTATCCAATCAGAGATGGGCATCATCATCCGGTGCGAATGGAAATTCCATCATTATTTCAAATCCAATTTCAGTTGTAGATTCACTTAATGGTAATTTTGTTAGATTGTTCACATCATCAAATAATGCAAATACTTTTTCAGGCCCTACGAATATATTCAGACCCTTTGTAGATGGGGCTGATACAATAGTTCCTTTCTTTGGTCAGGATGCTATTTACAAACCTGGTACAAATAACTGGTATTTTGTAATGAACGCTATCGGTTCCAGATACAGAACTGCAAGACTGTATTTGATAAGAAGTTCTGATTTAACACCTGTTAAAATAGCTGATTCATCAAATGTTCCTGTTATGGTTGGCTTATATAAAACTTTTGCAGGAATTACCGGCATTGATCATCCTTCATTGGGTTGGTCAGATGACGGAAATGTTCTTTACTGCGCCTATTCAGTTGCTGTAGATGATACCGGTTCAAGAGGCTGGAACACCAGGGATATTTTCTACCAGTATTCAACAAATGACGGATCAACATGGTCAACACCAACAAGAATTACTAATACACCAACCATTGATGAGGGTTATCCTTCACTTTCATTCTGGAACAAGGGTTCAACAGGTAACACATATGAACTAAATATTTCTTATATGAAGGATCCGGGCGATGGTCCAAGTTGTTTTAATGCCGGCCAGACATTAGCAGAGCCCCCATCAAGAAATGTACAGATTTACCGCAAAATAACAGATGCAGCAGGTCCGATTGGTATCAATAATATTTCAAATGAAGTACCGGGTAGTTATTCTTTAAATCAGAATTTCCCCAATCCTTTCAATCCTGTAACAAAGATCAGATTCGCAATTCCGAAGCAGAGTAACATAACGTTAGAAGTTTATGATGTAACAGGTAAACTTGTTTCAATCATAGCTAAGAATGTAACAGTTACTGCGGGTATAAAAGAAGTTGAATTTAACGCTTCTAATCTACCGAGCGGAGTATATTTCTATTCTTTGAAATCAGAAAATTTCTCAGAAACTAAAAAAATGATTTTAGTTAAATAGTTATAAATTCAATTTCAGAAAGGATCAAAATGAAGAAATCTTTTGTAATCATTCTACTCATTCTTGTAAACATCGCTATATTGGCAGATGGCCGCAAGGCACTGAGAGAAAACAAAGCACTCGAAGATGGAACAGTTTCCGTAAATAATAAATCTACAGCAGTTATTTACGGAAGTACATTTGCGATTGATACTACAAGAAGGGTTCCGGGATTGGTTAACTGGTGGGATTATGCTACCAATGGCCAGAACCAGCACGCAGTTGTAGTATTGGGTGATACAGTAATAGTTGCTGTTCAAATCACTGATTCTGCAAACGCGCAGGTATCGGCAGGAAGGACTATGCAGTATCAGGTTAGTTACGATGGCGGTTTAACATGGCTATCAGACCCTGTTTTAATAGCATCCTTGCCGCTGGGCGGCGCTTATCCTGATGTGATTCCTGTTATGGTAGGTGGTTCAAGAACTGTGGTCGTTTCCGGAAGACAGTTTTCGCCAACAAGCAGAGGTTTCAGCGGTGTAGATGTTATCCTGGGAGCGGGTTCAGTAACTTCAACATTAGTTCCTGCGCCGGGCAGTGATTACTTCTCTTGCTGGTTAAGCTCAACCCAAATTGGCGGAGTTTACCAGTCAGGTGATACCTTGTTCTTCAGAAAATTCAATTATGTAACCAATACTTACGATGCAAGGCAGTTAATTGCTTTGCCATCAGCAGAAATTGATGCTAACGGAAGAAAAGTAGTTGCTTCTTCTACCAATGGCCAGAATGTTTTTGCAATGTGGTATAAATCAACTGCCGGTGTTGAAGCGTTGAGCGGCAGATTTTCAACTGATGGCGGCACGACTTTCGGTGCTATTCAGACAGTTATGCCTTCACTTTTGACTGTTGGAAGCGACCAGGTTACCCCATGGTTTGGTATGGATCTTGCATATAAACCGGGAACCAGCACTGTTTCAGCCGTTTTCTGTACACAGCCAGGCGGTACAACCGGTGCGGCTCAGGGATGGAAAATCATGTACTGGTCACCATCAATAAATGGCGGTACGCCGGTGAAGATAGCTGACTGGCTTAACACACCAGTACTTGCTGATACCGGATTTGTGAATAATTCATCTTCATTGATCCAGGTTGGAATGACAGGTATGTCACATCCAACTGTTGCATACTCAGCAGATGGTTCAGTTATTTATTGTGTATTCACAGGAATCCAGAGAGATACAACAAGCTATGGTTTCTTTTTCAATGATATGTATTCTTCATATTCAACAAATGACGGAGCATCATGGTCAGCACCTGTTAAGTTATCAATGTGTACAACAGATGGTGATGAGATCTATCCGACATTATCTAGAACAGGCAATACCAATACAAGCTTTGGATTGTTGTATTTCAATTCAAGCTTCCCAGGAAGCTCAAGCTTTAACCAGACGACTACTCCGACATCAAAGAATTATCCAATATATACAAGGGTAAATCCGACAACAGGCGGTCAGCTGGCAATTGGTATCAATACTATTTCGACGGAAATACCTGCTTCATTTACTTTGAAACAAAATTATCCAAATCCATTCAACCCGTCAACAACTATAAGGTTTGAATTGAAGAGTAATTCTGTAGTAACATTAAAAGTATTTGACGTTACAGGCAGAGAGATAACAAAAGTGATAAACGGCGAAAATATTCAGGCCGGAATTCACGAAGTAAATTTTGATGCAGGAAAACTTGCTTCAGGTGTTTACTTCTATTCACTCGAAACACCGGATTTTAAAGATACTAAAAAAATGATGCTGATTAAATAAGCAACTCGTTTTCAAAAGGGGCAAAAATTCACTTTTTTGCCCCTTTTTTTTTGCCATAAAATCACCTTTTTTAGCAAAAAAGAATTAAAAAATAAACAATTCACGAGGAATTAATGATTTCTTAAATTATACTTGACTTCACATATTATTTCAATTATATTTAGCCAGAAAATTCAAGAAAAAAATAACAAACTATATTTAAGAAAGGCAATGAAATGAAAAGACTTATTCTGCTTGCTATTGCGATATCGTTTGTTGCTGCTATGTTTTACAACGTAGGCAGTAACGGACCTAAGCACTTTAGTGATGTAAAAGAAACAGGAAATGTTATAACAAATTCAAGAACTCCGTTCCACTATGAATCAAATGCAGTTCTTGATACAACAGGCAGAGTGCCTGGCTTAACCGGTTTTTATGACTATTATACAAACGGTAATAATCTGCACAGAATTTGGGTAAGCGGCGATACGGTTATAGTTACAGTTGATCAGACTGATTCTGCAAACTGCCAGATCTCAACAGCGCGCAGGTCATTTTATCAGTACACAACAGATAACGGTATAACATGGGGTTCAGATGCTATATTAGTTAATGCTGACGGAAGTGCATATCCTAATTTGCATCCTATGATCGTATCTGGTTCAAGGACAGCAGTTCTTTCAGGCAGACAGTTTGTTGCCGGAGCAAGAAGAGGTTATGTTGGTGTTGATGTAATTTTGGGCGCAGGTTCATTTACAAACACACTTACAACAACAGGCGGAAGTCTTGATAACTTCGCTGAGCCTATCAGTGCAACTGAATTAGGCTGTGGCTGGCTTGGCGGCGGTTCAGCTGATACAGTTTATTATGCAAAATTCAACGTAAACACAAATACATACGGACCAGCTTCACCGATATTTACTGGTGTACCTGCAAACGGCAGAACATTTACTGCTGCTAACGGTAACAATGGTGTATCTTTAGCTTATTGGAATGCAACAGCTCCTACAAGCTTAAGAGTAAGGTCCTCAACTGATGGCGGAACAACATTCGGCGCAGAAGTAACGGCGATCACAGAAGGTCTTGTAGTAAACGGAACAGCGGTTGCTCCGTGGTTTAATGCGGATATGATCTACAAACCGGGCACAACAAATTTATATATGGCTTTTGGTACACTGGAAACAGGTAACTTTGGTACAACAAGAGGCTACAAATTAATGGTTTGGTCACCGGGAATTAACGGTGGACAGCCGGTTAGAGTAGCTGACTATCTTAACTATCCTCCAATGGCTGATACCAATGTTTGGAATGAAAGAACAAGAAACATCCAGGTTGGTATGACAGCAATGTCACACGCTGGTCTTGCATTTTCAAATGACGGTTCAAGACTGTTTGTAGTTTATTCAGGTATGGGCCTTGATACAGTTAACAGTTCAAATTACAGTGCTGAAGGTTCATATAACTACAACGATATATACGTTCAGTATTCTGATGATCAGGGTGCTACATGGACAGCTCCTCGTAATTTAACAAATACACCTGATGCTGATGAAATTTATCCTTCAATTTCAAGGGTAAATAATACTAATGCTGCAATATCAATAACCTATGCACTTTCAGAGTGTCCTGGTTCAACAAGTTTCACAAACACAACAACTCCAAGATGCAAAGTTTACCAGATCTATAAAAAATACAATCCGGAA
The DNA here is from genome assembly GCA_013140565.1 of Ignavibacteria bacterium. Taxonomy (GTDB): domain Bacteria; phylum Bacteroidota; class Ignavibacteria; order Tepidaquicellales; family OLB5; genus OLB5. The sequence goes on along the minus strand of JABFSP010000117.1, from coordinate 3,420 downwards.
ACCGGTGGAGTAATCGGAATCCAGAACGTATCAAGTGAAGTTCCTGCAGGATTTTCTTTACAGCAGAACTATCCTAATCCGTTCAACCCGAATACCAAGATCAGGTTCTCAGTGCCAAAGAGTGCAAGTGTAACAGTTGCAGTTTATGATGTAACAGGTAAACTTGTTGCAACATTAGCTAACAATGAATTTGTAACAGCTGGTGTTAAAGAAATTAATTTCAATGCTGCTAATTTAGCTAGCGGAATTTATTTCTATACTTTAAAAGCTGGTGATTTTTCACAAACTAAAAAAATGATTTTAGTAAAATAATTAATTTAATTATTAAGCCCTGTCTTGTTAACAAAAAAAGTTAACAGGCAGGGCTTTATTTGAATAACAAATCGGAGGTAATATAAATGAGGCTATTTAACCATTTCTTCTTAGCCCTTCTTCTTATTTTCACAATTGCCACAGTTGACCTTATCTCTCAGACAACCGGAAAAATTGCCGGAGTTGTGAGAGATGATAAAGGCGAGCTTTTGATCGGTGCAAGGGTCGAGGTTGAGGGAACTCAATTGCGAGGCGGCAGCGATGATAACGGACAGTATGCAATTCTGAATGTTCCTGTTGGAACGTATTCGGTAAAGTGTACTTATGTTGGCTATGATGCACAGGTTCAGTCGAAAATCAGTGTAAGTGTCGGCATTACGTCAACTGTTGATTTTACTTTGTCAACAGGCGGCGGATTGGTAATAGACACTGTACAGATTATCGCGAAAAGAAAAACAATTGATAACGGAAGCGGTAAGATCATTGGTTCAGAGTTTATCGACAACACCGGTATCAGAGGTATCGAGAATATCGTTGCTAAAACAAGCGGCGTTGTTCAGGATGAAAAAGGTCAGAATATTAATATCAGGGGCGGCAGAGATGGCGAAACCCAGATCATTATTGATGGTGTGGTCACCAACAATCCATTAGATAGAGGTTCTACGGCTAACGTTTCTAACGGTGCTTTACAGGAATTGGCTGTATTAACAGGCGGTTTCAGTGCGGAATACGGTAACGTACTCAGCGGTGTTATCAATGTTACTACAAAATCAGCTCCAAACTACACCGGTTCTGTAGAAATTATCTCAGATGTGATCGCAGGCGACTATATTAATACAACTTCACAGGGCTATAATGTATACAGTGTCAGCTTAGGCGGTCCTGTTATTCCTACAAAAAAATTAAGTAAATACTGGTCAATTTTCGGAAGTTACGAAAAGACATTTAATTTAGTAGATCAGCCTGTCAGTCAGGATGTTGCTAAGTTATGGGCTGATGACGGCATTCTTCCTAATTTTTCAAGTAACGGTCAGTCATGGTCAGGTAAAACGATAATCAGCATCAGCGAAATGACAAAAGGAAAACTTAATTTAACGTTAACCGGCGGTTATTTTGGCAATGATGAAACATCAAGAACATGGCTTGGCTCATTCGGAAAATTCAATTCATTCCATAATCCTTTGGTTAAACATAATAACCAGCAGGGTTATTTAAAGATCAACCAGTTATTCGGTTCAAAAACTTTCTATGACCTTCAGGCCTCATATCTTGAAAGTTCATATAAAGAAGGCGATGGAATTTTCTTCGTAGATGACTTTATCCAGAGTTTACCTGGCGAAGATGGATTCCTGTATCCTTCAATATTGGCGTATGGTGATACAAACACCGTTCTAGGGATTTCAGGTATGGGCGGAACAGTATCTTCGGCAGCTAATTTCAGGGTATTCAGAAATCCCGGAACAGTTAGCGGTAATTACTACAAACAGAAAACTCAGGCTTTATCATTTAACCTGAATTTCACGCATCAGCTATTAACGAAAAAATTAGGTAACCATGAATTGAAATTTGGTGGTGAATACAAACAGTTCAAAGTTAGAAATTATTATGCAAACGTAATAGGATTTGGATCGCTGCCTAATCCAAATAAATACATCAGCACCAGCGGAAATGTTATAAATAATCCGGTGATCGATGAAAATGGAGCCAATTCCAATTTTATGGAAGCTTACGGCTATGACGTTTATGGAAATGAAATTGAAGAGGATTATGTTGTTAACGGATTAAATGTAACTGAAGCTCCAAAGAAACCGAGAATCGGTGCATTTTATTTTCTTGATAAAATGGAGTTTGATTATTTTAATACAAACCTAGGACTCAGAATAGATTATATGGATCCGAACACACTTGTTCCGATCGATTATGAAAATTTAAAAGGTGCAGACGGTATTTTAAACGAAGCAGACTATACTACAGTTGAAAAAACAATTGAATTCAGTCCAAGGCTTGGTTTCTCATTCCCTATCACCGATAAAACAGTATTCCACGCTCAGTACGGTAAATTTATTCAGCTTCCGGCGCTGGAAAATCTGTATGAAAACCAGAGAGTTATCAGGGATCTAGCTGATGGCGGTGTAGGATACTTTACAGTATTCAATAACCCACAGTTAAAACCTGAAAGAACAACTGCGTACGAGCTTGGTGTAAAACACTCAGCAGGTGATTATGTAACAGTAGGACTTACTGCTTATTATAAAGAAACATCAGATCTTATCCAGGCAAAGAATATAAAAGCTCAGGATAATTCATATAGTTTCGCAATATACGATAACGGAGACTTTGGAATAGTTAGAGGTATTGACTTCAGCTTAGACCTGAGAAGAATCAACAGATTAAGAGCTTCAATATCTTATGGCTTATCATTTGCATCAGGTACCGGATCGGATATCAACTCTCAAAGCAACATTGCCTACAATGGCGATGAAGCTCCAAAGATCCCAACAGCTTTGGATTATGATCAGAGACATACAGGTTCTTTTGAACTTGATTACAGATGGGGTACAACGGATGTTCCCAAAGGTTTCTGGGGTGGAGTTTTATCAAGGTTAGGTATAAACACATTATTGAGCTTTAACAGTGGAAGACCTTATACACCATCTAATAATTCATACGATGTATTACAGGTCGTTCAGTCACCGGGCGGTAACACCCCGATTGCTCCACTGAATTCCGCTTATTCTCCGTGGAACATAAGACTTGATCTCAAAATTGATAAAACATTTAAGATCTTCGATAAGTTAAATGCTAATTTGTATATATTGGCAATTAATGTTCTTGATCAGGAGTTAATAAGTGACGTTTTCCCGACATCAGGTGAAGCAGGTTATACTGGTTTTCTTGATAGTTATCCAGGAAAACAATGGGCACAGACTGTGGGTCAGCAAGCTGTAGATCTGTATAACATCAGATCACATGCGATCAATAACTATGGTCCGCCAAGACAGGTTAGGCTCGGATTCAGATTATTCTTTAATTAATTATCGGAGTGTTAATAAATATGAAAAATATAACTTTTAAAATATTAATGATGATCATTGCCGGGGTAATTTG
>JABFSP010000101.1 GCA_013140565.1 Ignavibacteria bacterium | reverse complement strand
CTCCATGGGTGTAATTCACAACCATCCCCGAGGGATACTGCAGAAATAATAATTGCAACCACCGGCAATAATATAATCAGCTTCCCGGTAGATATTACTATAGGCGTGATGGATACTTCTGCGATCAGACGCATTTCAGGCGACTCAACTCAAATTAACATTCCGATTGACATCGAAGTAAATAACGAGAATAAGCTCTTTATTCTCAGCCAGGGCCATAGCAACGTACCGGCAAAAGTTTTGATCTTCAGTGACTCTGCAACCGGAAATGCAGCACCTGAAAGGGTTATTGATGTCACTGGAGACAGCGGCTTTAAGCCCATAGGACTTACAATTACAACAAGAACAGATTTTATTTATGTGTCCTATTTTTCCCAGGATACATCCCGCAATCAAAAAATAGTGAGGTTTCCAATAGGCAGCGGGATACGCGCGCAATTTGAATTTTCTATGCCTTCGCTCGGCGATATTGAGATGGACCCCTCAGGACAGTTTATACACTCAGTTGACCCCCTTGGTAAAAAATTAATAAAGTTCAGGGTAAGCTCTAACTTTGATATCCAGCCGGGCTTTGATATCATCCAGGGAAGCAATACAGGTTTGCGCGTACCCAACAGTATAGCTTTAACAAATGACGGGACAATTTATGTTTTTGATAAAGAGGAAAGTGGAATTAACGGGAGAATAAATATATACGGTCCAAACTCTATTGGAAATACTGCGCCTGTAAGAGTAACATGGGGTTTTTGCCCGGGGAATAAAAGATTCATAACGCCATACGGACTGACCGTCGCGGAACATACAGGTATTAAAGTTATCGCAGCATGCGACGCACAAGGTGTGACCACCTTTTTAGAAAGCTCTGTATTATCTGATTCAACAGGATGCACTAATTTTATCCAGCAGTTAGATCTCAGAGAATTCGGCGACCCCATTGCGGTAACATGGGAAAGAGTTAAATTTCAATAATAACTTAATTACTACTCAATAAATATCTTTGAAAAAAAATATTATGAAAAAGAAAACATTTATTCTCACGGCAATTTTAATCACAAGCATTATCTTCGGCGGCGGCTGTGAAAACCAAACCGTAACTCTACCTCCAGACCCCCCACCTCCGGCCATTACGGGCGCAATAATTTTAACCACATCTAATACAGGCACTCACTGGCAATCACATACTATTCAGGGTCTTACCGGCAATTACGCCTCTGTTTCCAGAATTACCTCTTTTGTATATGACCTCAACTCACTTTGTATTCTAGCTACTGACGGCAATTATCCTAATACCGGTTATATTATGAACTCTGGTGATGCAGGTGAAAACTGGACCACAGCGGTAACCACCGACGGCGATTATATGTATGACATGACAAAAACAGGAACAGATGGGAAAGGTTTTTGTCTTCAGGGGGGTTTAATAAAAATGACAACAGATAACGGCTCAAATTGGTCAGATGTGCAGTCCATAATTATGTCTTCCGGTTTGCGTACTATAGATTTTTCTGATGTGCTCAGGGGAATGATTATTTCCGGCGTCTATTACGAAAGTAACTATATCACAACTAACGGAGGATCAAACTGGACACCTGTCCCTCCTGTTCCTGACTCCGCCGGAAATTCAAATGCTGTAAAGTTTACCGGCTCTTTTTCCCACACAGAAGCTGTTGTATGCGGGAGTAACGGGAAGATTTACAGAACGTCCGATATGGGCTACACCTGGTCAGAATCCAGCAGTCCAACAACCGAACAGCTTAATGGTATAGGTTTTTATGACCCTGTCGGTATAATTGTCGGCAACAACGGCACAATTTTAAGAACCTCTGACGGCGGATATTTTTGGGAAGCTGTGCCCAGCGGCGTCACGAACATTTTGAGAAAAGTGTTTGTGGAGAGTTCATATTACTGGGCTGTCGGTGATGGTGTTATTTTAAAGTCTTCTGACCAGGGGCAGACATGGACTGTAGTCAGAAGTGTTCAGGGTGAATACTATAAAGATTTATACTTCTCCAAAGACGCAGGAATTGTAGTTGGCAGCGGACATTATTGATGAAAAGTGATTTTCGCAATACTTCTATAATCTTGAAGCGGAGAACTTCACGCAAACCAGAAAAATGCTTCTGGTCAAGTAATCCGAGTTACTTGACCAGAAGTCCCGACTTATCGGGAATATTGATAAAATAAATTTAATCCAAATGATATTGTTAAAAGGCAGATATTATCTGCCTTTTTTATTTTATTTATAAAAGCAATTTTATGGAATGAAACCTGTACCAATAGAACCAAAAGCCGGTGATGAAAGTGTGTGGGATTACCCCAGGCCGCCACGAATAGAAGATTTTAACGGCAGGATAAAGATAAAAATTGGCGGCATAGTTATTGCCGATACAATAAATGCAAAACGTGTGCTTGAAACCTCACATCCGCCGGTTTATTACCTGCCGCCGGAGGATGTTAAAATGGAGCTGCTTGAGAGGGCTGATAATCATTCATTTTGTGAGTGGAAGGGTGAAGCAAGTTATTATCACTTGAATGCCGGAGGCAAACAGGTTAGATATGCATGCTGGTACTATCCAAATCCCGTGCCGGCATTTGCTATGCTGAAAGATCATATGGCGTTTTACGCGCAGAAGATGGATGAGTGTTACGTGAATGATGAGCTTGTAATACCCCAGCCCGGTAAATTTTACGGCGGCTGGATAACAAAGAATATTGTGGGTCCGTTTAAGGGCGAAGAAGGTTCTGAAGGATGGTAACTAACACTGAGGCAATTTCCTTAAACCGTTAAAACGGTTTTATGATATCATATATTTATTAATCCCACGACTAAAGTCGTGGGCTATTAAATAATAAAATTTTTTAACTTAACTTTAAGTAAACGAATTGAGCACTTGAATTACAGCAGTACATAATGGCATTCTTTGCTTCTGTCTGACTTTTATTGCTGAAAGTTGCCTCCGTGTTAGATAATTGAGAATTATGAAAATACTATTTTTAAGCAGGCTTAGCGAAGATTGGGATGCCCCTTTGAAGAGCCTAAGAGAAGAATTTCCTGAGGAGGAATTTGTAATTAATGACAATCCCGAAGAACGCATCAATGAATTGCAATCTTCAGATGCGGTGATTGCCGGCAGGCTTACATCCGGGGAAATTGAATCAGCAGAAAAATTAAAGGCTATAATAGTTCCTTTTACGGGGCTAAATAATTTTCCTTTAGATGTAATCAGCAAAAAGAATATTAAGTTATACAATACCCATGCCAACGCGCCATATGTTGCGGAGCATGCTGTTGCAATGGCGCTCGCGCTGCTGGGTAAGGTGGTTGAGTTTGAGAATGACCTGAAAAAAGGAATATGGAACCGCACGAAAGAATCAGATGACATGTGGAATTCCATACGAAATAAGAATATCGGCATACTCGGTTACGGTCACATAGGAAAGTTTATTACAAAATATCTTAAGGCTTTTGATTGTTACATTATTGGTTTCAGGCGTAATGTGAATTCAGAAAGTGATGATATTGCGGATGAAATATCAAATAATTTAGACGAAGTTATAACGAAAAGTGATGTGTTATTTAACGTATTACCGCTGAATCCGGAAACAAAACATATAATAAATACTGAAAAAATCTCCAAAATGAAAGGAAAGTACCTTATCACCGTTGGCAGGGGTGAAACAATTCTGGAAGAAGCGATGTATAACGGATTAAAGGATGGTACTTTGGCAGGAGCGGCAATTGACGTTTGGTACAAATACCCGGGGAAAAGCGAAGAGCCTGTAATGCCCGCAAATTTTCCGTTTTGGGAATTGCCGAATGTTGTAATGTCACCGCACAAATCAGCTCACACCCCCCGAGCGGTTAAAGCTATGATTGAAGATACCTGTGAAAACATCCGTAAATTTATAATTTCGCAGAGGCAAAAATGAAAACAATCATTCTACTATTACTTGCAGTATCAGTGAATATTTTCTCACAGGATGTAACAATTAAAATTTCAGCAAATAAAAGTGAGTATAGGAAAATATATTCGCTGAATGAAAATACTGACCCGATACTTTTAAATTATACATTGCATAATAGCACGGCTGATTCCATACTAATAAAATTCGACCCGTTCTTTGAACTAAACCACAGCAGTGATGGATATGAAGGATATAGTCATTGTTTCCGTATGGATCCTGTGAAAATTAACGGTGAAGAGGTTGATAGGTATTTCAAATATAATCAATACAGCTCATTTGTTAAGGTTGCGCCATATGATTCACTGGTGTATGAAGGTGAGTTTGATATTTTCTGGCCGTGCCGCGGCGCTCCGCCGAGGGGAGACTGGAAGTTCAATGTTACATACAGCAATAAATTAACCAAAGATGAAAATTATTATTTAGTTAACAGCAGGTATACTGATTTCACAAGTAAAGAATTCATCAAGGCATGGGAAGGCGAACTGGTTTCAAATACAATAAGTATAACTATCTTAAGGGAAAAGTAATTTATTTAAGCTCAATGTACTCATTTTCATAAACTGAATATTCCATCTTCCCTTTCAAAAGGAACTCTTCAAGTTCTGTGAATTCTTCACCGCTCAACTCTCTAACTTGATAATCATTTGTTTTATTGTTTGTAAATATCGGGTATAAAAATATTTTATCTTTATTTTTTTCAATTACCAGTTTCGCGATCAGGCTGTATGGCTTGGCTCCAGTTGTTCTGTATCTGCCGGGCGCATTGAAAATAAAATTCCCGATATTATAAATTATCCATTTGCCATTATACTTATCAACTTCCTGTACGGTATGTGCGCCGTGACCGATTATTATATCAGCGCCGGCATTTATCCAGCTATGGGCAAATGCAATTTGCCTTGGATTAACCTGCTTATAGTTACTTCCCCAATGCGGGTAAATTATAATTCTTGCCGCAGGAAAATTTTTTCTATACAGGGATATTTGTTCATTAAGTTTGATGGTATCAAGTATATTAACGCCGGCTTTAATGGAATCAGAATAGAAGTTATATAAAGTATCATAGCTTGCGTGGTATTCAAATCCCCCGAAAACCACCACTTTCATACCATTTTCATCAATAATTAGCGGCTTTACGGCTTCAACAGAGTTTTTGCCTGCACCGAAATAATTCATTCCGGCATTTTTAAGTGTGGTAACTGTTTCAGCAAATCCTGCGATACCCTGATCAAAGACATGGTTATTCCCAAGACAAATATTTTTAATATTGTACTTTCTCAGATACTTTGCGGTATTAACCGGATCAGACCAGTGGAGATATGGCTTTTTTGTGCTTACCGGTGCAAGTGTTTTTGTAAGCGGAGTTTCAAGATTACAGAATGAAATGTCTGATGCAAAAAGAACATCTTTTACATTTTCAAAAAAATAATCGTACCCATATTCATCTATTATGTTCACTCCCCTGCTGAATTTGGGGTCATACTGGTAATTATCACCAAAGTGTGTATCACCCAAAAAGAGTATACTGAGCGAATCACACCTGATAGTGCAAGTAACAAAAAGAATTAATAAAGATATTTTCAGCAAGTATGGTTTGATATTAAACAAATATGAGGAAAACGAAAGTAATAAAAAGAATAAAGTGTATGAATCCCTGCAGCGCATTTGATTCACCATCCTTACAGCTAAGCATACCGACAAGGAACGAAATAACAACCATTGAAGACTGCAGCGGAGTTAAGCCAAGGTGTACATCCTGGTTGATGAGCATTCCAACTATAAGTACAGCGGGGATAGTCAGGCTGACCGTTGATAACATAGAACCCAGTGAAATGTTAATTACCCGTTGCATATCATCATGCAGGCCGGCCCGTATTGCAGTAAGAGCTTCGGGGGATACAATGATAATTGCGATAATTAATCCGGCTGCAGCGGTTGGCAGGTGGAGCTTTTCTATGCCGTCATCCACATAAACAGAAAGGCTTTCAGCCAGTACTGATATTGCACCAATGGTAGCAAGCAGCATTACAAAATGATAGAGTGTACTTATTTCTTTTTTAGCCGGCAGGTGCTCATGTTCTGATGAAACATTCTTCTTTGAGCCTTCAAATTTAAAATAGTAATTATGCTCTTTTGACTGCATCCTGAGGAAAAATACATAAAGCAGCAAACAGGAAATAATAAGGAACGTTTCATACATGGCGTAATTTGTGACGGGTACAACAAGCGGCAGGAAGAGTCCAAGCCCCACTATACCGAATATCATCGAGAAAAATGAATTGGTACTTTTAATATTATACTTTTGTTCGCCATACTTCAGTCCGCCGATAAGCATTATGAGCCCGGTCAGACCGTTAAGCAGTATCATAAGTGTAGAAAAAATAGTATCTCTTGCAACGTGCGGGTCGGCATCGCCGTGCATCATCATAGTGGCAACCATGATAATTTCTACAGTAACTGCGGAAAGCGTTAATATCATAGTGCCGTATGGCTCCCCGAATTTGTATGCGAGAAGCTCAGCGTGGCGAACAACGCCCAGCGCTGCGTAAATTATAACCGAAAAAACCAAAATAAACAGTAATGCTTCAATCCCCAGTGAATTTTTAATAACGGGACTCTTGCCCAAAAATGAAAGTATTACAAGGGATATCAGCGCGATAATAAAAGAGAGTTCTTTCCTGAAGAATTTTATTGCCATAAGCGCAAAATAGCAAATAATGTATTAAAATTCTGAGTAATTGTTATTTACACGGCATAAAAAAAGGCCGCCCCGTTTTACAAGGCGGCCAGAGCGGCAATAAATATGAAAACTTAATTAATGTATCAACTTTCCAGTTTAGGATCCATGGTCATAACCACATCCATTTTCCTGGTATCACTCTTATCCTGCTGTATCCTTACTTCACACTCCCATGAATGCGCATTTTCATCCTTGAACTTAAACCTGCTCGTGTACGTTTCATCAGTGGTTACGTCACTTCCGATCTTTTCCCACTTATGTTTGGTACTTAAGCGTTTACAGAATACATCAGAAAATTTTTCAACAGTAAGATCCGTTTCGATCTTATATTCATATTTAAGCTTCTGGGGTTCAACGCATATTTCCCCTGAGTGTAACAAAGACCCGAATATGAAGCTATGAAGGGCAAAGACAATTGCTGCTAAGAGAACTTTTTGCATAGCTGTTCATTTAAATTTATGGAAAAGAATGTTAATTAAAACTTATTTTTTTGTTTATGAATTAAAAATTAAATTCATAACTGACCTTAAAATATCTCCTTGTGTATTCAAGCCTGTCACCATCCAGATTTAATACCAAATATACACTGCTGCCTCCAAAGAATTCATACTGAAGCATTGTATTTAACAGCGCGCGTTTTCTGAAAGTATCTCTCTGGTAATACGCTCTCAGGAACAATTTATCCATTACTTTGTAATCAAGTTTAATGTTATAAATTGACTGTTCAAAATCTTCACCCTGTTTGATGTAATTATAGTTTGCGCCAAGCCTTACCTTACCAAAAAATGCCAGGTCAACAGATGCATACGGATTCAGGAGTTTATCGCCAAAATACCTGCCTCCGTAGAATCCGGCTGAAAACGAATTATTACCGAAAACAACTTTAAAATTGTGCTCAGTCAGAATGTTATTCTGTGTTATGATACCGCCGTTATCATCGCGGTCGTTTGGCCTGTCAAAATTCAGGCTGTGAAAAAAGCTAAGCCAACCTGTTACTTTATAGAACATATTCCCGAAAACACCATTCTGATAATTGAACCCTTCGGAAAATTCATGCGACCTGTAGTATCCGGCACTTAAATTTATATTGCTGAAATATTTATTGTTATTAACAAACTGGTAACCGCCGCTTACGTTTATTTCATCATAATTGTTACCATAGTTATTAAACAAAGTTGTTGCGCTGAAATTGGAATCATATCTTGTATAACCGGCATCCATGTATGGACCGCCGTTGCTGTTTTGCTCAAAATACAGGTATGCATTATACATGTTACCGCTATTTGATCTCTCTGAGTTAATCGTTTTATTATCATAACTGCGGAAGCTGCGGGCTAACTGTGTTATCAGCCTGAACCTCGACGGAAGGTTTATTTTGCTGTCAACACTTATCATTTGTTCTTTAGAAGTATCCAGCTCATTGGTATTATACATAAAAAGTCCGCCGATATTAAAATCGGGGAAATTAAAATTCGGTCTTACAACTGCAAATCTTCGGGTTGAGTTTGGCGCAGTAGGAAGCGTATCCTGAACGTAAAGCGCCCCCATTTTAAACTTATCACTTCGGTATGTATAATTAAACCCGTACTGTATTTTATCAATTGCCCTGGAATAGAACAGGTTCACGGGAGTTCTGTAAATATCAAGATCTTTGCTGAAAAACGGCCGTTTTTCCTGCAAAAATATGGGTCTGCCGTAAAATGCGAACCTGAACGGGTCAGCTTCAAGAGTTGATTCATCAGTAAAGATAGTACTTTTCAGCTTGTGTTTATCCAGACTGATAGCAAACTCGCCGCCAAATCTTAACCTTGCGGTATCGCTGTTAAAACTTCTTCCAACAATAAAGGGTGTTAAGTTAAAACGTAAATTCAGTTTCTCATCAAACGGCGTGGTAAGATCCATTTTATACATACTCTTTAGATTCAGAAGCTCACTGTTAGGAGTAAGAGCGTACCATGTGTAATTGCCGTCAGGTGTGTATGAAAACAACTGAAGGTCAACGCCAATTTGTTTTTTGTTTTTGTTCTGCAGCCTGTCTACAGGAATTTTTATTTCCATTTCAGCATAGCCCGGCTGACCGTTCTTTGCTTCTTTAAAGATCGTTACTTTATTTTCCCACTGCCAGTCCCACTCATATGACTGGTTGGTCTGGTTATAAACAATTGCATCACGCTGGTTATTCAGAAAACTTACAACGAAAACATACCCGTTTTTATTCTTGTTTTCAAGATCAAGCAGTATAAAAAATTCATTTTCCTCATCAGTGCTCCTATCCCTGGTGAGTGATTGTTTTATTATTTTGCCTCTTGGCCAGTACTTAATGGCGATATATATTGCGTCTTTATCCTGTTTGATATAAGCAATGGTGCTGTCGTAATCCTTTTTATCAGATTTCGGTATCATCATATAAAAATCAGTGAAAACCTTTGAGCCCTTCCATTCATTATCAGTAATTTTACCGTCAATTTTTAAAACAGAGCTTTCCTTAGGAGAGTTTTTATCATCGCCGGCAATTTCATTTCCTTCCTGCGCAAAAAGCGGTGCGCTAACGAGGAAAAGAAATAACAGGTTCAGAATAATTTTTGTAAAAAAATTTGTCATTAATTTAAAATTAAACCTTTTTATAATTGAATATTTACTGAAAATTGCTTTTTTGAATTGGAATAAATACCGTGTAATATAAGAATATAAAAGAGCTTGTGCGATGCCTGCCTCAAAAAATATTGCCTATGGGTCAAATACAGGTTAACACTTTTAGAGACAGGCAGCAGCCTACTTTTAACTAAGCCGCCTTCACGCTTGAGCCCTCAAAACAAGCGTCGCCCAATCGCACTGCTCTTTCATTCTTTTCCAGAAGGAGAAATTCTTTAGTCTGTTTGGTTTGAATCTTTACCTAACAAGTCTGAATTTCCCTTTTGATGCTTCTGTTTCAAAAAAGGTTTAGTTATTCAATATTTTAAATTAATGATACGTTACCTTTGATATACTGATTAGACATCGATCCTGTTCAACAGTGACTGCAGGTTTATATTTTGAACCTATTTAGATCAATGAATTGCCCTAACGTATCATTTTTGCAGCTCATTTTTACAAAGATATATAT
>JABFSP010000114.1 GCA_013140565.1 Ignavibacteria bacterium | reverse complement strand
AATTTAATGTCAAATCCCAACAACACCTCGCCCTCAAATCAACACAGGAAAAGCTTAAAGCATCCGGTAGGGAATTTGTAGAATTCTTTAGCCACGGCTCGCTGGTTGTGGAGCTGTATAAACCTGATGGGGTTGATAAACAGACTCCCCACACGCGCGATGAGGTGTATATAATTGCCAGCGGCACAGGCAGATTTTTTAACGCGGGCACATACGTAGATTTTGCCCAGGGCGATTTCCTCTTCGTGCCCGCCGGTGCAGAGCACCGATTTGAAGATTTTACGGATGATTTTACCACATGGGTGTTGTTTTATGGACCTGAGGGTGGAGAAAAGTAGCTTAATCATACCAATATATTACGCCCTTACAGGGCTGACATAATTAATTTAATTTATTCGATGGGCTTTGCCCATCGTTATGCTATTTACGCCCTTTCAGGGCTTGTTCATCCGTTATCCGAATGAGTGTTTAGAATTGGGTAAATAGAGATCCCCGCCTTCGCGGGGATTTGAAAACGAAATATCCCCTTTTTACGGGGTTAAATGTTATATTTGTATGTGACAAATTGGTAAATCAAATCATCATTTTATTGATATTTACAGAAATTAACTAATTTTACAGCATGAAAATATTACGTTTAATAATTATTGCTTTTCTTTTCGCAAATATTACTTTTTCGCAGGATCTCGAAGTTAAATTAAATGAGATCATCAAGCCGCTTCTTGATGCCAAAAAGAACATGAGCATGGCTGTTGGCGTTTATGACGTTAACAGCGAGACACCCCGAATGTTCTTCTTCGGTAAGGTATCGAAGGAAGATTCCAGCAAACCGAATGAATACACGGTTTATGAAATAGGCTCGATAACCAAGACATTCACAACCACAATGCTTGTTATGCTTGAGCGTGACGGCAAACTGAAAATAAATGATCCCGTGCAGAATTACCTGCCGGCAGGAGTTACAATTCATAACTTTTCAAGCACAGCGCCGGTTAAGCTGCTGCATCTGGCTACGCAAACATCGGGTCTGCCCCGCCTTCCGTCTAATCTGTTTACAAATGCAAAATCGGACCAGAGGAATCCCTATAAAAATTACACTGAAGAAGATCTTTTCACTTTTGTGAATAATTATATACCGGAGTATGAACCGGGTCAGAAATATTTGTACTCAAATACTGGCATGGGGCTGCTGGGTGACCTAATGGTTCACGCTTCAGGCAAGAGCTATGAAGAACTGCTGCATAATTACCTGGTTGATTCACTTGGAATGACAATGACATCTACAAAGCTGACTGCGGATATGCAGAAGAACCTTGCAAAGCCGTATAATGAAAAAGGTGAACCTACATTGAACTGGGATTTTGACGCAATCACAGGTGCAGGTGCAATTAAATCAAACATGTCAGATATGATCAAGTATCTTGCATTCCAGATGGGCAAGACAGAAAAACTGGAGTTCAAAGAGGGCTTAAGACTGATGCAGACAAGGAGATTTGAAACCGATGTTCAGAACACAGCAATAGGTATGAGCTGGCATATTTCTGAAACCATGTGGGACAGAACTGTGATATGGCATAATGGAGGAACAGGCGGCTATGCAAGTTTTATGGGATTCATTCCAGAAACAAACAGCGGCGTTGTGGTCTTAAGCAACCAGGCAAACAGCGTTGATGGCGTCGCAATTGAAATTCTGAAATATCTAAATAGATAGATTTATATTGAAGAAAATTTTAATAACCGGTATCTCGGGTTACATCGCGCCTTACTTAAGTAAGGCGCTTTTGTTAACCGGCGAAGCTTCTATTATGGGGGTTTACAATTCCAACAAACCCAATATTACCGGAATAGACCTGATAAAATGTGACCTTGCAAATAATGATGAACTTAAACAAATATTTAATGAAGTAAAGCCTGATATAGTTTATCATTTGGCATCTGTTACCCCCACAAGAATAACCACACAAAAAGAAGATTACATAAATTACTTTAATGCTGAAGTAACAGGAAATATCGCGAAGCTATGCAGCAATATTAATGCTTTGATGATTTACACGTCAACTGACCTTGTCTACAAAGCAGGCAGTGATCTGCGGGAAGATACTTCCCCGCTTGACCCGTTGACCATCTATGCACAAACAAAACTCGAAGGTGAAAAGAAAGTTAAAGAATTTGCCAGGGAATATTTAATACTCCGCACTTCGCTTGTTTACGGATTCACTTTATCTTCATATACATCATTTTTTGATGTTGCGTATAAATCTTTAAGTGAAGGAAAAGAACTTCGTGCATTTACAGATCAGTTCAGGAATGCACTTTATGCTGAAGATGCCGCGGATATTCTGGTTAAATTACCTGCATTATACAAACAAAATGATGTAATAAATTTCTGCGGTAAGGAGTACTTATCACGATATGAAATGTGTATCGGTATGTGTGAAACTTTCGGGCAGGATAAAAAGCTTGTAAATCCCGCAAGCTGTGATGAGTTTACGGCTTATCCCACAATTAAGGAAATAGGTTTGAGCAGTAAAAAACTCCATGAGTATGGTTTAAAAACCGGCAGTTACACGGTTAACCTTGAGAAAGCAAAAAAGTATTTGCCTAAGTAGAATTTGTGCTTGACTATAAACAGAGCCAGGCGTTAATCCGGCTCTGTTTTTTATTGGGGGTACTACATGAATCTGTTTATATTAGTTTAAAGAATCCTGAATTACATAACCTGTTATTTTACTAAAATCATCTTCTTGGTCTGGCTGAATTCCCCCGCTTTGAGAACATAAAAATATACACCGCTTGGCAGGTTTGACGCGTTCCACTCAAATTGATACTCTCCCGCTCTTAATACACTGTTCACAAGCTCTTTGACTTCTTTACCTGCGGCATTATATATCTTTAAATTTACCTGTGCACTTTGCGGAATAGAAAATTTTATCTTAGTCTCCGGATTGAACGGATTGGGATAATTCTGCTGAAGACTAAAATCACGGGGTACTTCATTTGAGAGCGGTACCAATCCGGTAGGATTATATGTAATTACAGTGTTCATGAAATCTATTCCAATCGGGCCGGTATTAATATCCTTGTTCATCATTACGGCGATAGATATACCGCCCGCGGAATAATGCATAGATACACTTGAGTGCCCGAACGAATTGCCGCCGTGCCCCCAGCAGATCTTCCCGTTAACATTATAACGCATCGTTCCAAGTCCATACCCGTTAGCCCCTGAAATACTCGCCGAAACAAAGGTCAGCATATTGTTTAAAGTGTTATTTGAAATTATCTGACCCCCGTAAAGCGCTTTAGACCATCGCAGCATATTTTCAGGTCTTGTAATAACTCCGCCCGGTCCGTAGGCTGAACTGGTAAATGCCGTACGGGGATAGCCGTACGCATCTATTAATTGTGAACCGGATTGCACCCAGTTATGGGCAAACGGAGCCGTGATGGTATCACCCATTTCCACAAATGCCTCATTCATACCGAGCGGAGTAAAGAACCTGCTTCTGAAAAGCGCGGGCAGATCAGAACCTGTTATTTGCCTTATTATCATTGTAAGCAGGGTATAATTAGTATTGCTGTAATGCCAGCCGGCTCCGGGCGCAAAGTAAGGAGCGAGTATATATCCCTGTACTACTTCCTCTAAAGTCCAGAATCTTGTGGGATCAGAGTTAATGGCATTAGCCCATACGGGATTATCGGTGAAATTGTATAACCCGCTTGTGTGATCAAGCAATTGTTTAATTGTCACTTTATTATTCACGTTGGGATATTGCGGAAGCCACGTGCCGATGGAATCAGTTAAACTCAAACTATCAGCTTCTATAAGCTGAAGTGTTAATGCGGCAACGAAATTTTTTGTAACACTGCCCACATCAAACACCATGCCGGTATCCATATTTACATTCACGTGTGATATTCCCGCTGTACCAAGCCATACACCCTGACCGGGTACCTCCGCGGCAGCTGATATTCCGACAAGATTGTACGCTCCCTTGAGGTATTCGATCCTTTGCTGCAATACTCTTGCATACGCCGTATCAAAAGTGCTGCCTGAATAAACCTGCCCGGCAAATAACGCTATCATGAAAAAAACTGACAGGATGTATCTGAATATGTATTTTCGATTTATCATTTTTAAAAAGAGAATTATTTAATTAAAATCATTTTGCGGGTTTCTGAAAAAACCCCCGCTTTAAATCTATAGAAATATACTCCGCTTGGCTGAGCCTCTGCGTTCCAGTTCACTTCATAACTCCCGGCAGTTAACTGCCTGCCAAGCAGGTTTTCGGTAAGCTTCCCTTTGGCATCATAAATTTCCAGCTCAGCAAATGAGCTTTCAGAAAGTTCAAATCTTATTTTAGTTGAAGGATTAAATGGATTCGGGTAATTCTGAGACAAAGAAAATTTCCCGGGAACTTCGCTGCCCAACTGGTTTAAACCGATTGTTTTAGCGGTATCATTTCTAAGTAATAACCTATCCTGCTGGCCGCGGTTCACGATATAAAGATCGAGGAGGTTATCACCGTTGAAATCACCTGCTTTGATGCCTATGCCCTCTCCAAGAACACCAGGCGGCAAAACCAATTGTGTCACCTCCTCAAAAACTCCGCTGCCGTTATTCGCAAATACTTTCACGGGACGGTTAATGAATATGTTTGTAGTAATAAGATCAGGGTCTCCGTCATAATCTATGTCAACAAATATTCCTTCGGTAGTATGTTCATTATCAAACGGAATGTTTGCTGAAGTTACATCTGTGAATACACCTGAACCGTTATTCAGCAAGAGCCTATCCTGCCTGAGCCTGTTTGGCCTGAAAGCAACATTGGCAAAGAAAATATCAAGGTCTCCATCGGCGTCAATATCGCATAAAGTAACCTTGCGAGTTTCTTCCGTTCCTGTTAACGGCAGTCTTGCGGAAGTTTCATCCGTAAAAATACCGCTGCCGTTATTGATATGAATTTTGTTACCGTCCTCATTGCCAACTACCATGTCGCTATCACCATCACCGTCAATATCACCAAGCTTTATATCCTGGGTGATATCCAAAACCTGTGGTAATCTTACGGCTGTCTCATCTGAAAAAGTTGTATCACCGTTATTTACAAGAACAAAATTCTGCGCGGGTGTATCAGAAGCTCCTGCATTTCCGAAGATGAGATCAGGGAGTGAATCATTGTTCACATCAACAGCAAGAACAGAGTTAGCGATACTGTTAGGCAGAATGCTGCTTTTATCCCTGTACACCGCATTGCCGTTATTGAAGTACAGTTCGTGTACTGCATGATCTTCGGTGGCAAATACTATATCAAGATCTTTATCACGGTCCATATCGGCAATGCCAATATCTTCGCTATCCAGATTCTTCTGCGGAAGCCTTCCGGGTGTGCCATCTGTAAATATTCCAAGTCCATTATTGAGCAGAATTTTATTCGGCTGGTATTCATTTGCAATAACAATATCAAGGTCGCCATCGCCATCCAGGTCACCTGTTTCAGCATCCATACCGGGTCCGGAAACAACTGCAAGCGGAAGATGTGTTTCTGAAACATCTCTGTATAATATAGTATCACCTGAAAAAGAGGTGACTTTAAATGGTGAAAACGGAATAGCTGCCGGGATCAAAAAACAAAGTATTAATAGAGAGCTTATTAATAAAAAGGAGTTTTTGATAATGATTTATATGTTTAGTTTTCTTCAAAATTAGAAAACATTGAAGAATACGCAAATTAAAATAGTTTATTATTAGAAGTCACTTATAATTGATACGCAAATTATGCTGATATTTTATACTATTTTCACTATTTTCCTGAAATTATCATTATAACTCAATGAAGCCTAAAAGTGATCTCCAGGAACTGATAAATTCACTTTCTCCAACGGAAAGAGCATATTTCAGGAAATTTGCCAAAAGGCATTACAGGGAAAACAGCACCTTTTTGAAGCTGTTTGCAGAAATGGAAAATAGAAGCGGTGCGGACAAGTACAATGAAAGCGATATTAAAACAGTTTTCAAAGATGAAAAATTCGTTAAACAGCTACCGGTTGTTAAGATATACCTCTATAATAATATATTGAAATCACTGAACCTTTATTACACCGAAGATAACATTGATCTTAAGCTTGGACAAATGATAAATAACGCCGGAATACTATACCGCAGGGAGCTGTACGATCAATGCATATCTATGATAAGTAAAGCAAAGTCACTTGCCGAAAAATTTGATAAACCCGTTAAACTACTTGAGGCGATCCAGATAGAAAGGCTTGCCTTGAGGGTTAATACCCCATTGAACGAAGTATCAAATGAACTGATGAACAACTACAACGAAGAACAGGAAGTACTTACTAGGATCAAAAACATTTCGGACTACAGGAAGCTGTATGATATGATGGTTATACACGCCACTGCCAAGGGTGTAACAGCTGGAGAAGGCAAACAAAATACGTTCGAAAGGCTGCTTGCAAACAGGCTGCTGAAGGATTACAGCAATGCGCGATATTTCCAGAGCAAAGTAATATTCCTGCTTATGCACTGCTTCATAAATAACCTTAACGGCAACAAAACCCAGGCTTATAAATACGGGATGGAGTGCCTTGAGCTCTATGATGATGCGCAAAACAACAAATTGATAGCAGTTTATGAGTACATACTGATACTGCAGGAACTGATGCAGATAACTTATTCATTTGGCAAGCCCGATGATTCTGAGATGTATTTTACAAGGCTGCAATCCGAACAGGATAAGCTTTTGGTTAATTCACCCGGAAAAGTTAAGAATTTTCTGGAAGTAAGAACATTAATGGGCAGACTTAATATCAATTCAGCCCGGGGAGTTTATGAAAAGAATCTGGAAGTTATCCGTGAACTAGTTGAAGTTTCAGGGAAGAATGAAGATTTTTCATTCCGAGATGAGATCATAGTAACTGATTTCATTGCATCGGCAGTATATTTTTCACTTTCAATGTACAATGAATCAGTTCATCATATCAACAGGATATTCAATTCAAAAGCATTTGAACTGCGCGAAGATATCCAGGTATCATGCAGGATAATTAACCTTATACTTCATTATGAACTTGGGAGTATGAGTTCACTTGAATATTACACAAGGTCAACTTACAGGTATCTAAAAAAAAGGAAAAAACTGAACAGGTTTGAGAAACTTGTTTTTGAGTTCCTGAAAAATGCGCAGCGGATAAACGAAGAATCTGAATTACGAACACTATTCAAAGAAACCCGGTTCAGTTTAAAAAAAGCGGCAAAAGAAGAACCTGGATTGCTGCAGGTCATTGATCTGGATGCGTGGCTTGAAAGCAAATTATCCAAATTACCGTACCTGGATATAATAAATAAAAAGAACAAAAAGGATTAAACCTATTGCAATTAAATGTGTCAAATTACTAAATCTATTAAATACTGACAATAACTAGCTATTTTTTACTATAAAATGACAACTTCTAAAATAAGTAATAACAACACCAAACTCGTTGTTTCTGTTTACCTGCTATTTATAGCGTTCATTACCCTTCTTTTGGTCCTGACAGCAGATGCGGGAGAAACAGGGCTGACTAGCAATAATGTTGATAAGTTGATTGCGACCAAATGGAAAGAAAACGGGCTGGAGTCATCTGCTAAAACCAATGATGAGGAGTTCCTGAGGAGAATATATATCGATTTGGCAGGTAGAATACCGAATGCAGAAGAAGTTAAGAAGTTTCTTGAAGATAAAAACAAAAGTAAAAGGTCACTTATAATTGATGAGCTCCTTGCCTCGGAAGAATACGGCGGGTATATGGCTGATATGTGGATGCAGATATTGTTTTCATATGATGCCAAGCGCAAGGTTCAGGCGCCGACTTACAACCTTGTAAAAAATGAATTTGCGGAAAGTTTTAATTTAAATACGCCGTATAATGATTTTGTTTCAAAGCTCATAAGCGCGCAGGGATTTGTAACAACAAATCCGTATGCGCTGTACATGGGCAGGTTTGAAACACCCGAAGACGCAGCAGGAAGTGTGATGAAAATATTCACAGGCAGACAGATTCAGTGCGCGCAGTGTCACAAGCATCCCTATGAAGAAATCACACAGGAAGATTTTTACGGTGTAGCGTCATTTTTCTCGCGCAGGCAGGTACTGCCGTTATTGAAGAAGGACCAGGCGCAGAAGATAACGAATACAATCACCCGAATGGAAAAGCAAATCACAAAAGCGCGTGATATAGAAATGGAAAACAATATGGAAAGCTCAACTGAAATGAATGATGAAATGATGAACAAAGAGGAGCATAAAAATGTTAAGAAGAAACAAAAAGATAAATCAAAAAACAAAAACAAAGGTGAAAAGAAAAGAAATATTCCGCCACAGTGGGCAATAGATAGTCTTAAACAAAGAATGAGTGATTCAGCCTTTAAACCTGACCTGCTTGCATGGGATGCAGTAAACGGACAAATGACATATGAAGTTAAGGGTGAGAAAAAAACTGTCTATCCCAAGTTCCTGGGCGGAGCTTCTGTATCAGGTGATGCGGGAATAGACAGGCGTAATCTGTTGGCTGAAAACATTACAGTTACCGAGCAAAGAGAGCTTGCCCGCGCATTTGTTAACAGGTTCTGGAAACATTTCTTCGGGTATGGGTTTATTAATCCCGTTGATGATATGACAGCTAATGAGAAGGGCTCAAATCCGGAACTGCTTGAATTACTTACTGATGAATTTGTAAGAAGTAATTTTGATATAAAAGTATTATTCCGCTTGATAACAAATACAGAAACATACCAGCTTTCTTCAACACCTAACAGCACAAATAAAGATGACAGAATGTTTTTTTCACGGGCTGTGCTCAGGCCAATGGATCCGGTGCAGCTGTCAAACTCACTGTTATCATCAAGCGGTTATTTCAATTCCGGCAATCTGAAGAATAAGAGCAACGAAGAGCTTGCTAAGATAAGGTTCAGGATACTGCAATTATTTGTATATACATTTGAAGATGATGAAATGAACGAAGCTGAAGATTTTTCAGGAACAATCTCACAGTCACTCCTGCTGATGAACAGTGATATCACTGAAAAAATTACAGAGAAAAAACCAGGAAACTATATATCACAAATTATGAATAAAGAAACTGATCCGGAACAGAGAATTAATCTGCTGTATCTAAATACATTGGGGCGATTCCCGAGTGATAAAGAAATGGAATCAGCTTTAAGATCCGCAGGTGATAAAGAAGATGCATACGAAGACCTGCAATGGGCAATGATAAACAGCAGTGAGTTTATATTTAATCATTAATGACCTCACCCCTGCCCCTCTCCTACTCCAAAGGAGTCCCCTTGGGAAAAGGAGAGGGGAGAAATAAATTATGAATTATATTATGAAACAACATAAAAATAAAGAGAAGCAAATTTCAGAACATTGCGGGTGCAATGACCATAAGGATGAAGTTGAGCTTTCGCGCAGAAAATTTCTTTCGCTCAGCATGGCTTTATCAACGGGGTTGATATTCTCAAAATTCGGTTTTGCAAAGAGCATTGCGGCAAAGAATCCGAATTTGTCATTTATGAATGCACTGAACGCACAGGCAGAAAACGTAATCGTTCTATGGCTTGCAGGTGCGCCTTCGCAGTTTGAAACATTTTCACCCAAACCGAAAAGCAAAAATGGCGGCTCAACAAAAGCAATACAGACGAATATTTCAGGAATAGAGCTTGCTGAAAATCTGCCGCTGCTGGCTCAGCAGATGGATAAAGTAA
Source organism: Ignavibacteria bacterium (assembly GCA_013140565.1). Classification (GTDB taxonomy): domain Bacteria; phylum Bacteroidota; class Ignavibacteria; order Tepidaquicellales; family OLB5; genus OLB5. Next base: position 139 of record JABFSP010000114.1, on the reverse strand, counting down.
CACTTAAGGACGCTCGCAAGCAAGGAAGGTAATCACAACCGCGCAAGCTATTTGATGCATACATCGTATCCCCCAACGGGAGTTGTAAAGCATCCGAGTTTTGGAGCAATCACCGCTAAAGAGCTTGGCGGCGCTAAGG
>JABFSP010000190.1 GCA_013140565.1 Ignavibacteria bacterium | reverse complement strand
AACCTATCCTAATCATATCTGTGAACATATATGCAGAAGTATTTCCAGGTTCAGCATTAAAAACGGCAATTATGAATGGTATCCAGAAAAAATTTATAGCTTTATCTGTTTGAGCGCTCAACTCAAATAACTTATCAGTATTTAGGCTCTTCAAATCAACTTCAGAGTACTTATTTTTCTTGATCCTGTTAACCAATCTGACTATTGCAAGCTTATCGGTTAATCCAAGAGCCTTATAACCCATTATTCCGCCTGCCAGATGCAGCGGGGGAGGGAGCCTTGAAGCTTTCAGCGAGTACTGATTGGCCATTTCATCGGCAAAAACTACTTCAAGCTGCTTCTGAAAGCTGAGTTTATCAAAAGTTCCGATGAGTTTTAAATAATCGAAAGTATTTTTATACCAGCTTGCCAGAATATGCTGACCGTTATCAATCTGAAAACCTGATGCCTTATCAAAGAACGAATAAACTCTGCCACCGAATTTAGGTGATGATTCAATTAATGTTACCCTAAATCCTTTATTTGAGAGAAAAACGGCTGAAGAGAGTCCCGCAATGCCGCCGCCAATAACAGAAACGCTTTTATTCAATATGCCAGTTTATACTTAACATAAACCCCGAATGTATAATACAATTTTTTTAGTTTTGATACTTTTGCTTTCTTGCTGAACACGTTGTAATTCATTTTCTCGATCTTTTCGAGAATGTTGAAATATATCTTCTGCATTATCCGGGCAGGGAAGAGCTGTTTACGGTCTTCCTTCGCGAAAGCGTCATTAGCTTTTTCAAAATATTCCCTTGCTCGTCTGCATTCAAACTTCATTAGTTCCACAAATGATTCATTGTACCTGAAGTTCATCAAATCATCTTCGGTGTAGCCGAATTTCTTCATATCCTCTTCCGGCAGATAAATCCTTCCGTTTAAAGCGTCAAATTTTATATCCCTTAGAATATTTGTTAGCTGTAGCGCTATGCCCAGATTTACAGCATACTGTTTGGCGCTTTCAGTTTTATAGCCAAAAATTTCAATACACATGAGTCCTACTGTAGCCGCAGCGCGGAAACAATACTGGTATAGAGTGTTGAAATCCTTATATCGCGAGACCTGCAGGTCAGCTTCCATACCTTTGATTAGCTCAAAGAACGGTTCCACTGGGATTTTGAAATTCCTTATTATTTTTGTGACCTGGTTGAGCAGTGCATAATTTGATGAGCCTTTTAGAGCATGCTCGAACTCATTTTTCCACTCACGTATCTTTTTGAACTTAAGCTCAGTTGAATCCATTTCATTATCAACAATATCATCGGTCTGCCTGCAAAAAGCATAGACTGTATTGATAGCCTCATACTTATCCCTGGGCAGCAGTGAGAACGAATAAAGAAAGTTCGTTTTGCTTGATTGAGTTATTTCAATGTGTTCTGTTGACAAATATTACTTAATTTAGAATCTTGAACTTAAAAATATCTTTAACTTATCAAACCCTGAAATTTTGGGTCTTTGTGTTAAAACGTTGTAATTTATTTCCTGTATCTTCTTTAAAATCGTTGTACCGCCAAGCCATGTTAATTTTAATTCTTTTGAAAGCTTCTTTGTATCAGCATTATTTGCAGTCAAACCGATCAGTTTCTTACCTTCATCAAATATTTCCTGTGTCCTGCCTACTTCATACTTCATCAGTTTCCTGAAATTATCGTTATCCTGCTTCAGCTCAAGCTCTTTGTATGAATAACCGAACCGTTTGATATCCTCTTCAGGCAGATATATCCTGTCTTTCCTTAAGTCAACCTCTACATCCTGCCAGAAGTTCGTTAATTGAAGCGCTGTGCATATCTTATCTGAATACTTAAAGAACTCATCATCATGGCAGCCGAATATCATTAGTACAAGCCTGCCAACCGGAATCGCTGAGCGTGTGCAGTAATCCAGAACCTCACCAAAAGTGTTATACCTGTTCTTAACTACATCCTGCCTGAAAGCACTTAAAAGGTCTTCCAGTGGTTTTATTGGAATCTTGCAATCTTCAACTGTTTTACCGAGGGCAATGAATATTGGATCATATGCCTTGCCATTGTAACAATCCTTAAGCTTTCCGTTCCATTCGTCCAGCAGAGTCAGTCGTTTAGGAACGCCGCCTTCTATGCCTTCTTCATCGGCAAAATCGTCTGCAGCCCTTGCAAAAGCGTAAATTGCGTAAACATATTTGCGCTTATCCTTAGGTAGCAGCAGTGATGCTACCGGAAAGTTTTCGTAATGCCCTTTTGCGATATCTTCGCAGTATTTAAAAGAACTATTGTACAGTTCATTTTTTTTTACTGAATCAGCACTGTTTGAACTGTTATTGCTTCCTGTATTAACAGTGTTATCTTCGCTCTTTATCATTTTGCATAAAACACCGGTAAAATGAAATTTATCAAACTTACCGCGGGTGCTTTAACCTTAGTGTTATGTGTAATTATTGCCTGCATTGTTAAATACAGATTAAATAATAACCGAATTAGTAATTGAATTTAAATCAGAAGTGTGGATTTCCGTAAATATGTTTCCTGTGAACGCCACAGAGAAATATTCAGGGAATCAAGAATACGATATGTTATCAAATCTATTTTATGGTTAACAGATTTTGATATATTTTTAACTATTGACTGAAATGAAATACCCGAGCGTTTGAAGATGAGTGCAAAAAGCAGAATTATAAAACCTGATGAATTTGCGTTAGCCGGGTCAGTGGGATTGTAGAAAAATGCCAGCCATATCATTGATAGGGCAGTAAAAATTATCATCCAGAATCTTGTGTTATATGACGCAGTGTGCGGTTTGAGGCGCTTCCAATAAAGATTATTGCATAGTTTGCGGTAGAATTCCATGGTCAGAAAGTTATTTAAAACCCAAATAACTTTTGCCAGAAATTCGCTCTTAAGCAGTAATTTTATTTGAAGTAAAATATTCAATTGTTAGTTGATTTTATGATGTAAAGTTAAGGAAATATGTTTGAAATGTCAATTAAATCAAAAATTTAATCTGTACACTTGTGTATAGATAAAGGGATAAATTTCCTGAAGCGATAAAAGTCATATTTTATTCATATCGCAAAGCATCAATCGGATTGAGCTTAGCAGCTTTGAAAGCAGGGTAGGTACCGAAGATTATTCCAATAAGTGAACAGACTATCACACCTATTGCAACCCAATCATACGGAATAGTAACAGGGAAGTTGAAAATTGAGCCAAGCAGGTTACCAATGCCAATTCCAACGGCAATGCCAATCAAACCTCCCAACTCACAAAGCAGGATAGCTTCAAATAAAAATTGAGTTAATATATTACTCCGCTTAGCGCCGATTGCCATACGTATGCCGATCTCTTTCGTACGCTCAGTTACGGTAACGAGCATAATATTCATAATACCGATTCCCGCTGCAATTAATGATATGAATGATATCACTCCTGCGCCATATTTAAAATATATGGTAAAGTTATTTGCTTCACGCACCAGTGATTCATTTGACCATATTTCAAAGTCATTTTCTTCACCTGGGGGAACTTTGCGTATCTGTCGCATGAGACCAATAACCTCTTCCTGAGTTTCATCAAGCTGCGCTTTGCTGTATGCGGATACAGTAATATTTAGCGAGCGATCCTTACGCGCACCGTATATTTTATCGATCGTATATAGCGGTACTAAGACTAGATTATCCTGGCTCTGTCCAAGGTTTTCACCTTTTGCGGTGAGCACACCGATTATTGTAAAACGATTGCCGTCAATTTCAATTTCTTTATCCAGTGGGGAAGTGAAGGGGAATAGTTTATCCACAACTTCCATTCCAACCACCGCTATGTTACGGGTTGATTTAACTTCCTCTTCCGTGAAGAACCTGCCTTCGCTTAAGGTGTGGTTATTTGCCGGTAGGAATTCCGTTGTAACTCCGCCCATTTGGAAATTAGGGTTAGTTTGCTCTGAACCGTATTTCACAGTCTTACCGCCTGACCAGTCTTCGAGTCCGACATACTTAGGCAGAACTGCAAGTTCTTTAAGTCTGTATCCCTCATCAATTGTGATGGGTTTACGTTTTTCGTATTTGCGCCATTTGCCCGGACCCGAAACAAACGTTGCCGGCCATTTCTGCACCTGGAAGGTGCTTGTGCCAAGCTGGCTGAGCCCGCTATCGATACCTTTTTGTAAAGCATCAAGCAGTGTCATTACGCCTATTATCGAAAATACACCGATAACTATTCCAAGCAGGGTAAGCGATGCCCTGAGCTTATTTGCTCTTATGGAATTGAGGGCCGAAAAGAATGATTCCTTGATGTTCACTTTATAATTTTATTTACCTGTTTTTAACTTTGCCGTTCAATGACTTCTTTATGCTTTTGATTCGTGTTTTTTGAGCCTCGGTTTTATCAACAGCTGGTTTCTTTTTCTTCTTTTTGCGAATAAGCAGCTGTGTTGTTGCTGTTGATTTGATTACCGGCATATAAATATTTCTATTGTATTTTCTCTATCAATCGGGACTAAAGTCCCAAAATGGAGAGGAATTTCTTTTCCCCCGACCTGAAGGTCGGGGCTAATCAAAAAGCATTCATTCTTAAAAAATAATTTATTTTATATAAAAATCTCTTTGGAAAATAAACTGGTCCGTTTCAAATTCACACAAGTACCTTCCAGGGGGATAGTCGCAGTCACTTGACCTGCAGAACAGCATTTCCCATCTTACCCGGTAAACACCGCTCTTTAATGTCTGGTCATTTATCAGGTACATCAGCGTATTTCCGCTTGTATCACTGACTGAGAGCTTTAATGTTGTTTTTAGCGGAATATCCAGATCAACCCTTATAACATACTTTGTCTGAAGTTTATCAAGCTTGATTATCACATCGCTGATGTTGTACTCTGTGGGAATATCTTTTTTTGTTTTTCTGATAACGACATCACTGGTATCTTTATCGATGATCTGTGATTGTATTTCGGTAACTGAAATTAAAAGAACAAAAAATAAAAAAAATTTAAGAAGAAAACTAAACGTTCTATTCAATGAGATGCTTCACTCCGTTCAGCATTTTATTCATACCTCAATGCATCCACAGGATCAAGTTTTGATGCTGATAGGGCAGGGAAGAACCCTGCGACGATTCCCGCAAACGCTGATATAACAAGGGCAAGCACAACTACCCATAGCGGCATTACTGTTGGCAGTAATACTGCGTTTATAACAAGACTCAATGGAAATGCGATCATCAAACCGACTATTCCACCAACTACGCATATAGTTACGGCTTCAATCAGGAATTGAAGCATTATCGTCACCCTTTTAGCCCCAATAGCTTTTCTGATACCGATTTCTTTTGTTCTTTCCTTAACACTCACGAACATAATATTAGCAATACCAATTGAACCAACAATAAGTGATAGAAGCGTAATAGCCGTACCGATAGTTTTGATAAGTCCGGTTAATGATTCATATGTCTGCTTGAAAGCTTCCTGCTGGTTTACACCAAAATCATCTTTGCCGCCAATCGGGATCCTGCGTGCGCGTTTCATTACTGAACGGACCTCTTCTTTAGTATCTTCAAGTGCTTCAACAGTCGGTGCTTTTACATTAATGGTTAATGACCTGCGTGTACCGAATATCTTAAAAAATTTATTGATTGGTATGATTATTCTGTTATCAAGACTGAAGAGTCCGAGCATTGAGCCCATTTTCTCATAAGTGCCGATTATCTTAAAATTGTGACCGTTTACCTGTATCACTTTACCAATTGGATCAACACCTTGGAAAAATGAATCCTTGATATCATAACCTATCACACAAACACCCCAGCCGCCATCTGATTCACGTTTAGTAAAAAATCTGCCTTCATCTACATCAAGACCAAGAGTTTTCTGGTATTCTTCGGTGGTACCAAAGACGGGAATATTTTCACTTGTGAAATCCTGGTATGTAACCAAACCTGCTGAGCCGACTGTGGGGCAAATTGATTCGGCGTTATTCATATTTTCAGAAAACAATTCATAATCCTGCCATGTAATATCCCGCCTGTTGCGGTAAACATCCCAATCATCCTTGCCGAACCACTCAAACTTTTGAATGTAGAGCACATCGGCGCCCACCGCTGAAATACTTTTTTCGAATGCGGTATTAATTCCTTCAATTGCTGTCTGCAGAATTGTTACTGTCATAATACCTATAACAATACCAAGAGTCGCTAAAAATGAACGTACTTTATTAGCCCTGATGGAATTCAGGGAAATAATAACTGCTTCTTTTATTTCTGTAAAGAAATTCAATTATAACTTTCCGTTATTTTTTAGTGAGTTCATTCTTAATTTTGCCGTCCATTGAATCTTTAAAGTCGTAATCATAATCAACATCCAGTGCCATATCAAAATATTTTTGAGCCTCTGATTTATTGCCAAGCTTCAAATAACATCGGCCTATCTGGAAATATGACTCAGGCACCAGCCACTTTTCGTTCTGTGGATTAAGCGATGAGTTCAGTTTAAACTGCTCAATTGCTTTATTGTAATCTTTTTGTTTGTAATATAACTGTCCGAGTCCCTGGTTAATTTGCGCTTTAATATCATCATTATAATTTGCACCTTGCGTACTTGTTAGTGTTGCATAATCTTTGGCAGCTTCAGTAAGTTTTCCGGTTGCGCGGTTATTATCCGCTGCTATTAAAAGTGAATCTGTTCTTGTCAGGGGAGTTGCTTCTCTTTCCCTGAGTTTTCTCAGCCAGTACTTTTCCCACTGGTTATCATCTTTTATATCAGTTCTTGCTTTGCGGTAATACTCAAGTGCCGCGTTCCTATCACCCATAAATTCAAGCGAAACTCCGGTGCTGTGCAGCCTGTTATTCTGGTTATCATCTTTGGTTAAGTATGAAATAAATAATTTACCAAACTCGGCTGATTTCTGATAGTCGTTCATCCTGAAATAAGCATTGCTCAATGCGCCATATGCTGTCCTGAAAATAATTTCAGAGTTTTTACCTTTGTTGAATTCCAAAGACTGCTCATAAGCCTGAACGGCTTCAGCCATTTTATCCTGCTGCGCAAGCAAACCGCCCCATAACATCCATACTGCGGGACTTTCGGGATACTTTGATTTCAATGCCTGTGCGTATTTTTCTGAATCGGGGTACTGCTCTTCGCGCCAGAGCATTAATGTTAAATAGAATTTTGCTTCACTGCTTGTATAAGTTCCTTTATCTGAGGCTATCATCAATAATCTTTTACCTTCTTCACGGTTACCTGAAAAACCAAGTATATCGGTCAGCCACTGCAGTTTACGGGGTATAAAACTGGTTAAATAATTATAAACACCAAGTCCAAGTGCAGCATCATGATAGTTCGGGTCTTTTTCAAGCACAAATGTTAAATTGCTGTTACCATCTTTAATTTCAGAAGCAGCTTTGAGGTAATTTTCACCCATGAATCCGATTGCGAATGCACGGATAGTATAGGTCCACCCAAGATAAAGTCTTGCATCAAGATCATTTTCATTTTTATCAATCACATTTTCGCATTTTTCAACAAGCTTATCCGAAAGGTTCATGAATGTTTCAAATTCACTTTTATTTCTTGTCAGCATTGCTTTCCAGTAGTAGATAGTCTGCTCAAAAAAATGTCCCCGCAGGTCATTGGGTGCAATACTTTTTGCTTCCTGGAATTTTGAAAGCGCCAGCGGGAAATCCATGTTATACTCAGCATCAATACCATCAGAGATCAGTGTATGAACTTTAACAAAATCCTGTGCAAAAACCGTACCGGTTAGAACTGCAAATACTGCCAAAATTTTAAAACAACTCTTTATCAAAATCAAAATTACCTCATTTGTTTATTGAATATTTAATATTAAGCAGTTACAACAGCTTTATTCTGATACTTCAAACCCTTATCTGTAACTTTATCAGTTTCAATTAAACCATCTCTTAACTTAATTACCCTGTGAGCATGTTCAGCGATAAAATCTTCGTGGGTAACTAAGATAATAGTATTTCCAAGTGAATGCAGGTTATCAAATAACTCCATAATTTCATCACCCGTCTTTGAATCAAGATTACCGGTCGGCTCATCAGCCAGAATAATTGAAGGATTGTTCACCAGCGCTCTTGCAATTGCAACACGCTGTCTTTGTCCGCCGGATAGCTCATTGGGTTTATGTGTCATTCTATCCTGTAAACCTACATTAAGTAATGCCTGCTCTGCCATTTCAATTCTGATACTGCGCGAGATACCTGAATATATCAGAGGCAGCTCAACATTATGCAGAGCGTTTGAACGGGGGAGGAGATTGAACGTCTGGAAAACGAATCCTATTTCTTTATTCCTCACAGTCGCAAGCTCATTATCATCCATTTCACTTACGTTCTGCCCGTTCAGGTCATATGCACCTGAAGTTGGCGTATCAAGGCAGCCGATAATATTCATTAATGTTGATTTACCTGAACCCGAAGGTCCCATAATGGCAACATATTCATTCTTATGTATTGTCATGGATACACCTTTAAGAGCATAAAGCTCTTCGGTACCCATAACATAAAGTTTAACTATATCTTTGGTCTTTATTATTTCTTCCAATTTGCTGCTATTCCTTCCGGAAGATCACTCTTCCTTATCAGTCTTTTTCTTAATTTCGTTATCAACTTTGATGATAGTACCTTCTTCAAGCTCCTTGCTTATAGCTTTATACGGACCCTTTACAATAACCTGGTCCGGCTGCAAACCTTCAAGAACTTCAATATACTTATCATCAGAAATACCTGTTTTTACCTGTACCATTTTAACCTTGGTAGGAGATCCTTCTTCAACAATGAATACAACTTCCTTTGGTTTTTCCTTTTTCTTCAGGTTCTCATCTGATTTACGCTTCACTTCATCATTTTCAGTGTTCTCCTGTTTTTCATCTTCACGGGCTGTAACACACTGAATAGGAATTGCAATTACATCAGGTTTTGAATTTACTTTGATCTCTGCATTGCATGACATTCCCGGTTTAAGCTGAACGTCCTGGTCAATTATCCTTATCTTAACTATAAAATTAATTACCTGCTCCTGTGTACCCGTACCTTTTGATTTAGCTGAATTGGAAATTTCATATACAAACCCTTTTATAATTCTATCGGGGAATGCATCAACTTCTACTTCAGCTGTATCGCCAAGCTTAACACTGGTAATATCGGTTTCGCTTACTTCAATTTCAGCATCCATGGTCGAAAGGTCCGATACAGTCATAATAACGCTGCCTGCCATTTGCTGTGTACCCACAACTTTTTCACCTATTTCATTATTCAGCTTAGTTACAATACCATCCATGTTAGAGCGTATTGTGGCTTTTGAAAGGTCCTGTGAGCTTTGCTGAAGCAATGCCTGGTTTTGCCTTACGTTCGCATTGGAGCTTTTTACATTTGACTGTGCAACCTGGTATGCTATCCTTGCATTATCAAGATCTGATTGTGAAACCAGCCCGCTTTGGAAAAGCTGCTCGGTCCTTTGAAGCTCAAGCTCAGCTTTCTTCAGATTATTTTCAGCAACTTCAACCTGTGTACGCGAGTACTGAACACCTGCCTGCTGCTGGTTTATTCTTGCGCCGTAAGTTTCAGCTTTTATTTTTACAAGAAGGTCACCTTTTTTAACAGTATCGCCTTCTTTGTAGGGAAGCTGGACTATTTCACCGCTGATCTCAGCCGAGATATCGACCTTTGTTTCGGGATTAATAGTACCTGTGCCTGAAACAACCTGTGTAATATTCCGTTTAATGATTTTTTCAGATTGTACGGTAACTATCTTATCTTTTTTGCCTGAGGCAATAACGGCTACTATAATCAGTATTAATACTACACCTATTATTGAAAATAACAGGATCTTTTTACTTTTTTTCTTTTTCTTAACTACGGGTTTAATA
>JABFSP010000084.1 GCA_013140565.1 Ignavibacteria bacterium | reverse complement strand
AACTTCTATACGGTATTGTTTTGATACCGTGTAACGAGTAATTTGTATTTATTAAATTTGTAATTATAAAATACGTAACTATATGAAAAGAACTTATTCATTCTTATTTGTTGTTGCAATTTCAATATTATGTTCAAGCGGCCCTGAGTTATTATCTCAACCTAACACAATTTGGGCCCGGATCTATAACGGACCTGCAAATCAGCAGGATTCTGCAGTTGGTGTAAGCTTAAATTCTGCAGGCAATGTTTTTGTAACAGGATGGAGTATCGGCTCGGGAACAGGTACAGATATTGTTACACTGAGGTATAATCCTGATACAGGTGATACTCTTTGGGTAAACAGGTATAACGGAACTCCGAACCTTGAAGATAAAGTAAGCGCGATCACATCAGATAATAATGCGGTGTACGTTACGGGCTGGTCGTTTACGCCCAGCAGGGATATTGTTACTATCAAGTATGATGCGGTAACAGGAGCCAGGCTGTGGGTAAAAACATACAACGGAACAGGTAACGGCGGTGATTATGGATTTGCAATTGCTGTTGATGCTTCGGGGAATGTTTATGTGACCGGCAGAAGTGACGTGGGCGGAGCACAGAAGTTTACGACTCTGAAATATGACGCTGCGGGCAATATGGTTGCCGGATGGCCGAGTATATATACAGGCGGCATTTCAACTGCTTTTGATCAGGCGCAGGCTATTAAAGTTGATGGGTCTGCTAACGTTTACGTAACAGGTAAATCAGGTACAGCGGGCACTGAGAACTTTCTTACTCTGAAAATAAACAGTAATGGAACAGTTGCTTGGGCAAAAGGGTATAACGGTCCTGTAAATGGTGAAGATAATGCGCTTGCATTAGTGCTTGATAATTCAGCAGCTAATGTTTTTGTCGGCGGCTACGGTTTCAGAACAGGTGTTGTACAGGATTACGTGACGATCAAATACAGCGCATCAACGGGGGATAGTGTGGCAGCGGCTATTTATAACGGTCCGCCAAGCAGCACAGACCAGATGACTGCAATGGCAATTGATAATAGTAATAACGTTTATGTTACCGGATTCAGTTCAGCTGTTGGCACAGGACTTGATTACGCAACTGTAAAGTATAATTCAAATCTGGCTCAGCAGTGGGTACAGAGAACCACCAATTCAGGCAGTGACTTTCCGTATTATATTGCTGTTGAAAACGTTTCAGGAAACGTTTACGTGACAGGATCAAGCGTTGGAAGCGGAACAGGATTCGATTACCTGACAATTTCCTACACTTCAACAGGAGTAATGAACTGGGAAAAACGGGAGAACGGTTCATCCAGCGGAAATGACTTTGCATCAGGTATAGCTGTTCAGGATTCCGACAGGATATTCGTTACCGGTTCAGCAAATTTTTCAGGTACCGGTATAGCGTTCTACACAATAAGATATTCAAAGATCTCGGCCATTGACCCGATATCATCTAACATTCCGGCTAAATTTAATTTAAGCCAGAATTATCCGAATCCGTTCAACCCGGTTACATCTATAAGGTTTGATATTGCTAAATCATCATTTGTAAATGTTACTGTTTATGATGTAATGGGAAGAGAAGTTGAGAACCTTGTGAATGAACAGCTTAAAGCGGGTGAATATATGGTTAAATGGGATGCTGTCAGATTTTCAAGCGGTATTTACTTCTATAGTATAGCTACAGATGGATACCAAACCACAAAGAAAATGATTCTCACAAAATAGTTTAGCAGGAATTTCTATTATGAACCGCCCCTGTTATACAGGGGTGGTTTTTTTATGTCCATTTTTAAATGGATGTTTTCAGGGTGATTTTTATGTATAATACTTATCTTATTTTTTTTGTAAATTTGTTAGTTTTATCACAAAAAATATGATTTTTTACTCAAAATTCTACGTTAAACAGTTAAAACGTTCATTTTTTATTGCCAAAAATGAAAACGGCGTGTGTTATATAGATCTGAACGAAAATGAAAAGAAATTCCAGCAAAGATTAAAAAGTTATCTGAATGAAAAGGCTGTTAAAAAGTCCGCAGAGTTAGGTTATGAAATATCCCAGATAAAGGATTATTTTGCTGGCTTACGCGTGAATTTTGATATGAAGATCTACCTTAAAGGAACCGGATTTCAAACCTCGGTCTGGCAGGCGCTTGCCGGAACGTCATATGGTGAAACAGTATCATACTCTGAGCTTGCCAAAAGGGCAGGCAATAAGAACGCATTCCGGGCTGCTGCAACTTGCTGCGCTATTAATCCCGTGCCCATCATTATACCCTGTCACAGGGTGATTGCAAAAGATGGTTCAATTGGGGGATTCGGCGGCGGAGTTGCGATGAAAGAATTCATGCTTGAATTGGAAAGAAAGAACTCAGGGTAATTTGATACGCAATATTATATTTGATCTTGGTAATGTGCTTGTGAATGTTGAATACGAACGATTCATAAACAAGCTGAAGAATTACGGTGTAAGTGATGAATCATATATGAATTTTTTCAAAGGCGGCAATTACCGCCTGCTGGGGTATGAATCAGGTGAAATCACAACAGATGAATTCGTGACAAAGTGCTTAACCGGACTTGATCTGAAAATGGAACGCAGTGATTATGCAGATGCGTTCAATGATATGTTCAGTGAAATTGAAGCAATGAGTACTTTAGTGAGAAAGCTGAAGAACGAAGATAATTACAGGCTGTTCCTTCTTTCAAATACAAGTCCGCTGCATTTTGAGTACATTAAGCAGAATTATGACTATATTAACCTGCTTGAAAAATATGCGCTTTCATACGAGCTTAAATCTTTAAAACCGGAACCTGAGATTTACGAAAGAGCTATTAAGCATCTAGGAATTGTTCCGGAAGAATCGATATTTATTGATGACCTCGGGGAAAACTGCGAAGCTGCACAAAAATTTGGCATCAATTCAATTTGTTATGATAAAAACGATCATACCAGTTTTGAAAAAGAGTTTGAAAAATTGACAGCTATTAGTAGATAGTTGACAGTTGATAATTTATAGTTTATAGTAAATGGTTTATGGTTTAAGAAAGTTACTTTTGTTATTCTTAGCTTATTGCTCATTGTTAATTGATAATTGTAAATTGAAAAAAAATGCCAGTATCTCCAAGTGAATTACATATCGGCTCAAAAGCGCATGCTTTTTCGCTTCCGGGGGTAGACGGGAATGTCTATTCTTTACGGGATTATGAAGATAAAGATGTATTATGCATCATTTTCAGTTGTAATCACTGCCCATACGTTAAGGCAGTTGAAGACAGAATAAATAATATTGCGAAAAAATATTCCGCTTTGTCATTCGTCTTATTATGTATTAATTCCAATGATGAAACAGTTTACCCTGAAGATTCATTTGAAGAAATGAAAAAGCGCGCCGCTGAAAAGGGATTCGTTTTTCCGTATTTGAGGGATGATTCACAAACAACTGCGATGTCATATGACGCAATATGCACGCCGGATATTTACCTGTATGACAAAGATAGAGTATTAAGATACAGGGGCAGAATTGACGATAACTGGAAGGATGAAACAGCGGTAAAAAACAAGGACCTTGAGCGCGCAATAGATCTGCTTTTAGCCGGTAAAGAAATTGATTTTGAGATGGTGCCATCTATGGGATGCAGCATTAAGTGGATTGAAAAAAAATAAAACGATTAAATAATATGCATTCCCAAACTGGAGTTTGGGAATGAGAAGTACACAGTCTGAAAACAGAGTATAAATAATAAAAACATCTGCTTCCCAAACTCCAGTTTGGGAAGCAATGAAGGATATCATAATGTTCAATTTTTTAAAGAAAATATTCCCGTCTAAGCACGAAAAAGACGTTAAAGAACTTCTGCCGATAGTTGAGGAAATAAATGAGCACTATAAAGAGCTCGCCTCATTAAGTGATGATGAATTGAGAGCGAAAACAACGGAGTTCAAAGAACTTATCCGCAAAAATACACAGGAGCTTGAGGATAAAATTGTTGAATTGCGCTCAAAGCTTACCAATGATATAACTCATGACGAAAGAAAAGTGATATACGACGAGCTTGAAAAAACCGAGAACGAGCGTGATGATATCATTGAAGATACACTCAATGAGATACTCCCGCAGGCATTCGCCGTGGTTAAGGATACGTGCCGCAGGCTTTGCGGTAAGGAGTGGCTTGCAGCGGGTCAAAGGGTACAATGGGAGATGATTCCCTTCGATGTTCAGCTAATCGGCGGTATGGTTTTGCACCAGGGTAAAATTGCCGAAATGGCAACAGGTGAAGGTAAAACACTCGTAGGTACGCTTCCGCAGTATCTCAACTCACTGCCGGGTAAAGGCGTTCACATTATTACAGTTAACGATTACCTCGCAAAACGTGATAGTGAATGGATGGGTGAGATATTCAAGTTCCATAATCTTTCCGTGGGTGTAATACTTAACGATATGGATAACGATAAACGCCGCGACGCATACGCTTGTGATATAGTTTACGGTACAAACAATGAGTTTGGTTTTGATTACCTGAGAGATAACATGGTGGTTGATAAAAAATTCATGGTACAGCGCGGACATAATTTCGCGATTGTGGATGAAGTTGATTCAGTATTAATAGATGAAGCCAGAACACCGCTTATTATCTCAGGCGCGGTTGAAATGAGCGAACACAAGTTTGATGAAATGAATCCGCGCGTAAAACGTATTGTTGACGCGCAGAAGAGTCTGATAGCTAAGTTTGTTGGTGAAGCTGAAGCGATAATCAATAAAGGTTCAGCGGCTTCTAAGGAAGAGATACATGAAGCCGGTGTTGCATTACTCAGAGCAAACCGCGGTTTCCCGAAAAATAAGAAGCTGCTTAAATTATTTTCAGAGCCTTCAAACAAAACCCTGATGCAGCAGACTGAAATTGAGTTTTTAAGGGATAACGCGAAACGTATGCCGGAAATTGATGATGTAATGTATTTTGCGATTGATGAAAAAGCACACTCAATTGATCTCACTGAAAAAGGGCGCGAGTATTTAACATCGGGGCAGGAAGATAAGGATTTCTTCGTACTGCCTGATATGGGCACAGAAATTGCGCAGTTTGAAAATGATGATACCATGAGTGAAGCTGATAAGCTGGCTAAAAAGGATGCATTGGGTGAACTGTATTCACTACGAAGTGATAGAATTCACACTGTTCAGCAGTTACTCAGGGCATATTCACTTTACGAAAATGATGTTGAGTATGTTATCCAGGATAACAAGATCATGATAGTTGATGAATTTACCGGACGTGTATTGCCCGGAAGGAGATATTCCGAAGGACTTCACCAGGCTATTGAAGCAAAAGAAGGCGTTCATGTTGAAAAGGATACACAAACACTTGCAACTATCACTTTGCAGAACTACTTCAGGCTTTACAAAAAGCTTGCAGGTATGACAGGTACAGCTGAAACTGAAGCGGGCGAATTCCTTGATATTTACAAGCTGGATGTTGTTGTTATTCCCACAAACCAGGATTGCATACGCGATGATGTAAATGATGTTGTTTACAAAACCAAACGCGAAAAATATAATGCCGTGATCGGTGAAATCGAAAAGATGAAGCAAATAGGCAGACCCGTACTTGTTGGTACAACTTCTGTCGAAGTATCCGAAACACTTAGCCGTATGCTTAAGCGCAAACAGGTTGCACACGAAGTACTGAACGCCAAACAGCATCAGCGTGAAGCTTCAATTATCCAGAATGCGGGATTAAAAAGTGCGGTTACAATTGCAACCAACATGGCAGGACGCGGTACTGATATAAAACTCGGACCCAGTGTGGCTGACTTAGGGGGGCTACATATTATCGGTACTGAGCGTCACGAAGCAAGGCGTATTGATAGACAGCTTAGAGGTCGTGCAGGCAGGCAGGGTGACCCGGGTTCATCGAAGTTCTTTTTATCACTTGAAGATGACCTGATGAGGCTCTTTGGAAGTGAGAGAATATCGAGAGTAATGGAAAAGCTTGGAATTGAAGAAGGCGAAGCTATTGAGCACTCAATGATAACCAGCTCTGTTGAACGAGCGCAGAAGAAAGTCGAAGAAAATAACTTCGGAATACGTAAAAGACTGCTTGAGTATGATAACGTTATGAACCAGCAGCGCGAAGTTATTTACGACAGACGCCGGCAGGCGTTAATGGGCGAGCGCATCAAAGATGAAATTTTTGATATGGCAGGCTCATATGTTGAAAATACAGTGAAGAAGTATTATCATGAAGGCGACTATGAAGGTTTAAGGGATGAAGTTCAAAGGACATTTACTGTACTTATGGATATTTCGCCTGATGAATTCCAGACACTTGGTGAAAAAGGGCTTGAAGATTACATAATGAAGATAGTTCATGAGAACTATTCACGCAAAGAAGAAAAATACGGCGTTGACTTAATTGCGCAGATAGAACGTTTTGCTATGCTGACGGTAATTGATGATAAATGGAAGGAACATCTGCGTGAAATGGATGACCTTAAAGAGGGTATCAATTTCCGCGCTTATGGTCAGAAGGATCCGCTGATTGAATATAAAAAGGACGGCTTTGGATTATTCGTGCAGATGCTCGAAGATATAAGCAAGGATGTAATTAACTTTGTGTTCAAGTTTACTACACAGGAGCAGAAGGTCGAAGCACCCGTACAGAGACAGCGCTTACCGCAGAGAATGACGACTATCAAGCAGAGCGCTGATGGTGTGGGTATGAAGATGACACCTGAGCAGTCAGATAACATGCAGGGTCAGCCTAATGATACGAAGAAGATCCCGATTAAGGTCGGACCAAAAGTAGGCAGAAACGATCCATGTCCATGTGGCAGCGGCAAGAAATACAAAAATTGCCACGGCAAAGAAGCATAGAGTTATATTAGAAATTTGTGTATTTCAAAGGCGTTCAGTATGGACGCCTTTTTTATTTACATTTATACTTTTATTACATTGTGTTAATTTATAATTAAATTTACCTGCATTAAGATGATAAATTGTGAATGGGGAATTGAAGGCATCAATAAATACTCATCAGATTCTGTTGTTACAGTAATTATTGATGTGCTTTCTTTTTCTACCTGTGTTGATATAGCTCTCAGCAAGAATGCAGTTATCTTCCCTTATAGATTTAAGGATGACTCAGCAATTCAATATGCGAAAACAAATAACGCAGTGCTTGCTTCGTTCAACAGAAGTAAAGATAGTTATTCTCTTTCACCTGCATCTCTAAAAAATATCAATACAGAAACCCGAATTGTTCTGCCTTCGCCCAATGGTTCAGAATTATCCTTAAGCTCAAAATCAAAAGTGACAATGTGCGCATGTTTAAGGAACTACAGAGCAGTTGCTGAGTCCATAAATTCAATAAGCGGAAATGTAGTTGTCATCCCTGCAGGTGAGAAGTGGACGAATGGTACAATAAGATTTGCAATTGAAGATTACCTGGGAGCAGGGGCTCTGATATCTGAATTGAAAGGTGAGTTATCTGTTGAAGCGTATGCTTCAAAAAAACTCTTTGAATCACTTAAAACGGAATTAAGAGATGTTATTAGAGGAAGCATATCAGGCAGAGAATTGATAGAAAAGGGATTCCCGGAAGATGTTGATTTGGCTTTGGAATCAAACGCAGGGAAAACCATTCCTATCTTATTAGATAACTATTATACTAATTCTTCATTTTGATTAGCCCCGCTCTTTAGGGCGAGGACCAAAACAAATCCATCGACCAGGGACTTTCCTGACTTACTTAACGAAGTTAAGGTAGTAGTCTCGAATAAATATATACTTATAAAATCACCTATAAACCATTTTAACTATCAACAAAAATCCCTAACTTTGCATCAATTATAAAATTCATCCGGTTTATATATGAAAAGAAGAGACATGTTATTAAAAACGCTTGCTGCAGGAGCGCTTTTAACAATTCCAAAACCTTTGCAAATATTTGCAAACGAAAAGAAGAATGCAGTTTTAACTGAAGTATCAGGAGCGGGAAACCCGCTCAGGTTTCCTCCTGTTTTCACCAATGGCGGTAATATGACCCTTGCGGAAACAACCGAGCAAGTTTGGCCTGGTCAAAATACACAGATCATCACAGTTAACAGCTCATATCCCGGACCGAGCGTTGTAATTGATAAGGGTCAGACTTTCACAGCGAATGTAATAAATAATTTGAGTGAAGTCATAACAACTCACTGGCACGGTGTAAGTACACCGGCTAACATGGATGGTCACCCAAGGAATCCAATACTGCCGGGTGGTTCATTTACATATACTTTCCCGGTGACAAACAGGGGAGGCACGTATTTTTATCATGCGCACGCTGATATGCTGACAGCTAAACAGGTGTACAGGGGATTTGCAGGATTTTTCATTGTACGCGACCCCGCTGAAAATTATAATCTGCCATCAGGTGTTTATGATGTACCTCTTTGCATACAGGATAGAAGAACAGCGGACATTCCGAATTTTACTTATAATCCCGGCTCGCCTGAGCAAACATGGGGTTACCTTGGTGATACTGTGCTTGTCAACGGTACTCCGGATGCATATTTTGAAGTTGGAAGAACTCTTTACCGTTTCAGGCTGCTCAATGGTTCAAATGCTCGCGTTTACAGAATTGCTTTTTCAGATAACAGGTCGTTCAGTATAATTGGTACTGATGGCGGTTTGAAAGACGCACCTGTTAGCGCTACTCAATTCAATCTTGCGCCGGGCGAACGTGTTGAAATACTGGTTGATTTTTCTTCAAATACTATCGGACAGAATGTAACCCTGAGGTCACTTGCATTTACACACGGCGGAACGCTGCCGTATAAACAGGGGATAGCCCTTGATATTATCAGGTTTGATGTAACAAATAATAATACATCCGGCGGAATAATACCTGCTGCATTCAGCCCGATAACGTATTATAATTCAAATGAAGTTGTGGAAACCAGAACGTTTACTCTCACAATGAGTGGTTCGCACCCGATGCATAAGATAAATGGTTTGACATTTGATATAAACAGGGTAGACTGGCAGACAAGACAGAACTCGCTTGAAAAATGGCGGATCGTAAATGCCACCGCGGATTTCCACCCGATGCATACCCATGAGGCGCAATGGCAGGTACTATCACGTAATAATAACACAAATCTTCCGCCATCAGATAAAGGTTGGAAAGATACCGTAAACCTTAATCCAGGGGAAACAGTAGAAGTACTTGTAAAATTTATTGATCATAAGGGGCTTTACCTGTTCCATTGTCATAATCTTGAGCATGAAGATGAAGGTATGATGCTGAATTTTGAGATAATCGATCCTATAGGGATCCAGCAGATAGGCACTGAAGTGCCGCAGAGGTTTGAACTGCATCAAAACTACCCAAATCCGTTTAATCCTTCAACCAAAATTAAATTTGATATTGCCGGGCCTGTTGCTGATAACGCCTCGCTTAAAATATTTGATATTCGCGGAAGGCAGGTAGCTGAATTGTATAGTGGCAAAATTTCAGCCGGTTCGTACGAAACTGAATGGAAACCGAATTTCATGCCAGGCGGTACCTATTTTGCGAAATTAACCGCGGGTAGTTATACAAAAACAATTAAACTTGTATTGGCTAAATAAAATTTATTTGAATAATTTTTTGCAAAGACGTCCCGGTGGGACGTCTTTTTTTTTAACTCCAAAATCTTATGGATTTTTGTGCAATTAAGTGAAGCCAGTTTACAACCTTACCTTAACAACTGCTTTTTTAACTTTCATTGGTTCATCTATCATTAAACCCGGCTGGTGAATATCATCAGGAAAGAATACAGCGAACATACCCTCATCAAGAATAATTGAACCCGATACGTAATTATAAAGAAGGTAATCTTTTTCAGTATCATATTCTTTGAAAACACTCTGTCCGCTGAAAAAAGAATAACCGATCT
>JABFSP010000172.1 GCA_013140565.1 Ignavibacteria bacterium | reverse complement strand
ATATGATACCATCAGCATATTATATGTAAATCAAAACGGAGATTCAGTATTCGTTGTAAGGGATTTTGCAATAAATCCGGGTTCATATCAATATGCGTTTAGCGGCCGTGCAAATAATCTTTATTTTACTATAGTCAGATTCATAATTCGCTCTAAACTGTATCCAACAGGAAGTGAGTACTGCCGGTATTATGGAGATGTGCAATTTTATTAAGAATTCAAGAATCATGACTTAAATATCAGCTGATTTCAACCCAAAACAGCACTTTTTACCTAATCATCAGTAATTTGCGATATCTTTAACTAAATAAGGTAATTACTGCTAACTCCATCATTCCCTAACTTGACTATTTCGTAAAAAATCGCTAATTTTGTAGTTTCTAATAATAATGCCGCTCATCCAACGTCACCGGCAAAGGCAAATTATGCTTAGCCTGAGGCAAATGAGCGCAGAAATTTATTTAGTAAATTAAGACTAAGGTAGGAATATTACGTGCCAACAATCAATCAGCTCGTCCGCAAAGGAAGAAAAGTTTTAAAGTTCAAAAGCAAATCACCTGCTCTTGAATCATCACCTCAAAAAAGAGGAGTATGTACAAGAGTATATACAACAACACCAAAGAAACCTAATTCAGCTTTGAGAAAAGTTGCAAGGGTACGCTTAAGTAACGGTATGGAAGTAACCGCATACATCCCGGGTGAAGGTCATAACCTTCAGGAGCATTCAATTGTTCTTATCCGCGGCGGAAGAGTTAAAGATCTTCCGGGCGTAAGATACCACATTGTAAGAGGTGCGGTTGATTCAAGCGGAGTTGCCGACAGGAAACAGGCGCGTTCAAAATACGGAGCCAAGAAAGCCAAAACAGGCGGCAAATAATTCTGCATTCAAATTTCAAACTGGAATAAAAATAAATTATATATATAAAGCGATTTGAGAAAAAGAACAGCAAATAAAAGACAAAGAGGTACTGACAGAATATTTTCAGATGTTCTTGTCGGCAGATTCATTAACTGCATTATGTATGACGGCCTGAAGCAGAAAGCCGAAAGAGTAGTATACGATGCATTTGATATCATAAAAGAAAAGCTGAACGCTGAGCCTGTTGAAATATTCAAAAAGGCTATTCACAATGTTGAGCCTTCACTTGAAGTTCGTTCAAGAAGAGTAGGCGGATCTAACTACCAGGTGCCAACAGAAGTAAGGCCCGAACGCAGAAAAGCGCTCGCAATAAAATGGATTCTTACTTACGCAAGGGCTAAAGCCGGCAAATCAATGGCTGAAAAACTGGCTGGCGAGCTTATGTCAGCTGCCAACAACGAAGGCAGTGCTGTAAAGAAAAAAGAAGACGTTCACCGTATGGCTGAAGCTAACAAGGCTTTCGCGCATTTCAGGTGGTAGTCTTTGAATTCTTTACTTTAAGACCCATATTATAAAAGCTTCAAAGTTTTTGTAAGATAAAAAAATAATAGAAAGCATATAGTTTTAATGGCTAGAAAAGTAACACTAGAAAAGACAAGAAATATCGGTATCATGGCTCACATTGATGCCGGAAAGACCACGACTACGGAGAGAATACTGTACTACACCGGACGTTTGCACAGAATGGGCGAAGTTCATGAAGGTGCGGCTACAATGGACTGGATGGATCAGGAAAAAGAGCGCGGTATTACTATTACCAGTGCTGCTACAACATGCTTCTGGAAAGATCACAGGATCAATATTATTGATACGCCGGGTCACGTTGATTTTACCGCTGAAGTTGAGCGTTCATTACGTGTGCTTGACGGTGCAGTTGCGTTATTCTGCGCTGTTGGCGGTGTTGAGCCGCAGTCTGAAACCGTTTGGAGACAGGCTGATAAATACGGCGTTCCAAGGCTTGCATTCGTGAATAAGATGGACAGAACAGGCGCTGATTTTTATCACGTGCTTGATATGATGAAAGAAAGATTAAAAGCCAACGTAGTTCCCCTCCAGTTACCAATTGGACAGGGCGAAATGTTCGTTGGGCAGATCGATCTTATCAGGATGAAGGCTCTTATCTATAATGCTGATACTTTAGGGCAGACCTGGGAAGAACAGGAAATACCTGCTTCGCTGGTTGAAAAAGCTAAAGAATATCACGTAAAACTTCTTGAATCAGTTTCGGAAGTTAATGATACACTGTTAACAAAATTTTTAGACGGCCAGGAAATTTCCGAAGCCGAGATAAAAAAAGTATTAAGAGAAGCTACACTTAAAGTTAAGATAATTCCTGTTCTTTGCGGTTCATCATTTAAGAACAAGGGTGTGCAGACTTTACTCGATTCAGTTATTGATTATCTGCCGACTCCGAAAGATATCGGTGAGATATGGGGTCATCATGTTCACACAGATGATCATATTACAAGGAATATATCTGATGATGAAAAGTTCTCATCACTTGCATTCAAAATTATGACCGATCCTTTTGTAGGTAAGTTAACATTCTTCAGGGTTTATTCCGGAGTGTTAAAATCAGGTTCATATACCTACAACCCTGTTTCAGGGAAAAAGGAAAGAGTCGGAAGGCTTCTGCAGATGCATGCTAATCACCGCGAGGATATTGAAGAAGTTTACGCAGGTGATATTGCGGCTGCAATCGGATTAAAGAATACTAAAACAGGCGATACATTATGCGATGAAGGCGACCCTATCATTCTTGAAAGAATGACATTCCCTGACCCGGTAATATCTATCGCTATTGAGCCTAAAACAAAAGCTGACCAGGACAGGCTTTCAGAGTCACTTGGCAAGCTTGCAGATGAAGACCCAACTCTTCGTATTTCAACCAACGAAGATACAGGCCAGACAATCCTTGCCGGTATGGGTGAGCTTCATCTGGAAATTATTGTTGACCGCTTAAAACGCGAGTTTAAAGTTGAAGCTAATATTGGTAAACCCCAGGTTGCTTATAAAGAAACCATTACCAAGAAGATTGAGCAGGAAGGCAAATTCATCAGGCAGTCCGGCGGTAAAGGACAGTTTGGTCATGTTTGGATCACACTTGAGCCGAATGAAAAAGGTAAAGGATTTGTATTTGAAAATAAGATCGTCGGCGGTTCTATTCCAAAAGAATTCATCAGACCTGTTGAGCATGGCATAGAAGAAGCCATGAAAAACGGTGTTCTGGCGGGATATCCTGTTGAGGATGTTAAAGCAGTATTGTTTGACGGTTCATTCCATGATGTTGACTCATCTGAAATGGCGTTTAAGATAGCTGGTTCAATGGCATTTAAAGCCGGCGCTTTAAAAGCCGGTCCGGTTATTCTTGAGCCGATCATGAAGGTTGAAGTTATCACACCTGATGAATATATGGGTGATATAATGGGTGACTTAAGCTCACGCAGGGGAAAAATTGAAGGTATGACTCAGCGCGCTGACGCGCAGGTTATCCGCGCAATGGTTCCGCTTTCAGAGATGTTCGGTTACGCGACATCTATGCGTTCTATGACCCAGGGCAGAGCGCTTTATAATATGGAAACTTCACATTATGAAGAAGTGCCTAAGTCAATTTCTGAGCAGATCATTGAGAAGTACAAAGGTAAAGAAACGGTCGGAGCTTAACAGCTTTGCATATTAAGCAGAGAAATTATATTTTCTCTGCTGATTTTTTGAATAATAATTTTCGTTCTTTAAATAGATTTCAGGGTCAATCTTTAAGTAGATCACCCGCCAATCATCAGGCGCAACAAATTGCTCTATAAAACAGGCTGTATATAAAGAGTCTTTAAATACAGAATGTTTCCTTCTGACTACTGGGCCAGTAGCTCAGGTGGTTAGAGCACGCGCCTTATAAGCGCGGGGTGGGAGGTTCAAATCCTCCCTGGCCCACTTATTTAAGCAGAGTTTAATGCTTTTAACAAAGCATTGATCAATAAAAGTAAACAAAACCAAAATATAATATAAAACATTTCAGGAGATACAATTAAAAATGGCTAAAGAAAAATTCGATAGAAGTAAGCCTCACGTGAACATTGGAACAATCGGTCACGTAGATCATGGTAAGACAACACTTACTGCTGCTATCACAATGGCACTTGCTAAAAAAGGCGGAGGCAAAGTAAGAGCTTTCGATTCAATCGATAATGCACCCGAAGAAAAAGCAAGAGGAATTACGATTGCTACTGCTCACGTTGAATACGAGACAGCTAAAAGACATTATGCTCACGTTGACTGTCCGGGCCACGCAGATTATGTTAAGAACATGATCACAGGTGCGGCTCAGATGGATGGTGCTATTCTTGTTGTTGCAGCTAATGACGGTGCTATGCCTCAGACAAAAGAGCATATTCTTTTGGCCAGACAGGTTGGCGTGCCGAGAATTGTTGTATTCCTCAATAAAGTAGATATGATATACGAACAGGAAAAAACAACTGACGATGCTGAGCTTCTTCTTGAAGTTGTTGAATCCGAATTAAGAGATATATTAAAGAGTTATGAATTCCCGGGCGATGAAATACCGTTTATCCGCGGAAGCGCATTAAGGGCTATGGAAGCCGGTGTAGCTGCCGGTTCAACAACAGATGATCCGAACCTTAAATGCATTTATGATCTAATGGATGCAGTTGATAGTTACATTCTTGAGCCTGCAAGAGAGATCGATAAACCGTTCCTTATGTCAGTTGAAGATGTATTCTCAATCACAGGCCGTGGTACAGTTGCTACAGGCAGAGTTGAAAGAGGAAAAGTTAAGATGGGCGACGAAGTTGAGCTTATCGGTTTAGGTCAGCACAAGAAAACAGTTGTTACAGGTATCGAAATGTTCCAGAAGGAACTTGAAGAAGGTTTAGCCGGTGATAACCTTGGTATGCTTCTTCGCGGTGTTGATAAAAAAGACATCGAAAGAGGTATGGTTATTGCGAAACCCGGTTCAATTACTCCTCATAAATCATTCAATTGCCAGATCTACGTTCTTTCAAAAGAAGAAGGTGGCCGTCATACACCGTTCTTTGGTAACTACAGACCACAGTTCTATTTCAGAACAACTGACGTTACAGGTGTTATGAATCTGCCCGAAGGCGTACAGATGGTTATGCCGGGAGATAACGTTGATAACTTAAAGGTTGATCTTATCACCCCGATTGCTATGGAAGAAGGATTGAAGTTCGCTATCCGTGAAGGCGGAAGAACCGTTGGCGCAGGTGTTGTAACTAAAATTATTGAATAATATTAAAGGTCATAATTAAGGCAGGTATAGAATAACTTGGCACCACAGAAAATAAGGATAAAATTAAAGTCATACGACCACAGGCTTATTGATAAGTGGACTGACAGAATTATTAAGACTATAAAATCAACCGGCGGAGTGGTATCGGGACCGATACCGCTTCCTACCCGGAAGGCTGTTTACACTGTCTTAAGGTCACCACACGTTGATAAGAAATCAAGGGAGCAGTTCGAAATCAGATCACACAAACGTGTAATCGATATTTTGAACTCCAATAAAAAAACAGTTGATGCGCTTACCAAGCTTGATCCTCCCGGCGGCGTATATATCGAAATTAAAACATAAGCAAAGGATACAGATAAATTAATGAAAGGCTTAATAGGAAGAAAACTTGGAATGACATCGGTTTTTACCGATGATGGTTCAAGTGTACCCTGCACTTTAATAGAAGCAGGACCATGCTATGTAACTGCAGTTAAAACCAAAGATTCAGACGGTTATTCTGCAATACAGCTTGGCTTTACCGAAAGAAAAGAAAAACGTCTTGCTGTACCCCAGGTAAAGAATTTCAAAAAGAAAAATTTACCTATTCTCAGATTCTTAAAAGAAGTAAGGGATTTTGAAAACGCTGAAAACTTAAAAGTTGGCGACGTAATAAAGACCGATCTTTTTAAAGAAGGAGATATTGTTAAGGTTACATCCAAAAGCAAAGGTAAAGGATTCCAGGGTGTTGTAAAAAGACACGGCTTCGGCGGCGGTTCTTCTACACACGGACAAAGTGACAGGCAAAGAGCACCGGGTTCTATTGGCGCGAGTTCTTATCCTTCAAGAGTATTTAAAGGACAAAGAATGGCAGGCCGTACCGGCGGAGACAGGATCAGCGTTCGTAACTTAAAAATAGTTAAGATCATTCCTGAATCAAATCTTCTGCTTATAAAAGGCGCTGTACCGGGTGCAATATCAGGTATAGTTGAAATTTACAAAGCTTAATAAAAAATTCAGTATTGTATTTTAGTTTTAGCAGGATAAAATAATCAAGCAAAGCATAAAAATAAGGTAATATAAAGATGCAATTAAATGTATTTAAAATAGACGGAACCGAATCAAAGGAAAAGATCGATCTTCCATCAAATGTTTTTGAAATTGAACCGAATCATCATTTGATCTACCAGGCTGTAAGAACCTTTCTTTCTAACCAGAGACAGGGAACACATAAAGCCAAGGAAAGAAGCGAAGTACGTGGCGGCGGTAAGAAACCATGGAAACAAAAAGGACGCGGAACTGCAAGAGCAGGTACCACCAGGTCACCCGTTTGGGTTGGCGGCGGTACTGTTCATGGACCAAGGCCTCATACTTACAAGCTGGCTATGACAAAGAAGTCAGCTCAGCTTGCAAGGAAAAGCGCTTTAAGTCTGAAAGCTAAAAATGGCGAGATAATGGTTGTTGAAGATATAAACTTCGAGAAACCAAAAACGAAAGATTTCAGTTCAATGTTAAAGAACCTCAATATCGAGGGGAAGAAAATATTGATGATAACAGTTCAGAACAATGATAATGTGTACCGTTCAGGCAGGAACATTGCAAAGGTAAACGTTTTAAATGCATCAAGTGCAGCAACTTATGATCTGGTAAACAATCAGTTAATAGTAATCCAGAAAAGCGCTGTGGATGAACTTTGTAAACCCTTTTTGAAATAATTTTATAAAGAGAGTATATAAATAACAGATCATGATAAGAAGTATTTTAATTAAACCTGTCATCACCGAAAAAATGACCCTGCTGCAGGAGCAGAAAAACCAGTATTCTTTTGAAGTTGATATCAAAGCTACAAAGGTTGATATCAAGAACGCTGTTCAGACGAAATTTAACGTAAAAGTTGACAGTATCAGAACAGTGGTTTCAAAAGGTAAACGCAAGTCTCAGTTCACAAAAAGAGGCAGATACGAGGGCTTCAGGCCAAACAGGAAAAGAGCAATTGTTACCCTTGCTAAGGATAACAAGATCGATCTTTTTGAGACTTCAGCATAAGCTAACTTAAGCATAATCTGAATTAAGCTTTTTTGGCTGCTCTCACCCCAAAACTTTTTTATAATTTAACCATTCTTAACTGCCTATGAAAATTGGAAAACAATTTACAAATAGGGAATCCCAATCCATTGATAAATATCTTCAGGAGATCGGGAAAGTCGAACTCCTGGATGTTGAAGAGGAGATTGACCTTGCGAAAAAAATAAAATACGGTGACGAAAAAGAGAAACAAAAAGCCTTGGAAAAGCTCACAAAAGCTAATCTGAGGTTTGTCGTTAGTGTCGCCAAACAATATCAGAACCAGGGACTATCACTTGGTGATCTTATTAATGAAGGAAATCTCGGTCTTATTAAAGCTGCAAAAAGATTTGATGAAACCAGGGGCTTTAAGTTTATATCCTATGCTGTTTGGTGGATAAGACAATCTATACTGCAGGCACTCGCTGAGCAATCACGTATTGTCAGACTGCCGCTTAACAGGGTAGGTGCATTAAATAAAATTGGTAAAGCTTACAGCACATTAGAGCAGGCATTTGAAAGAGAGCCCAGCGCAGATGAACTTGCTGAACAGCTTGATATGTCTCTTTACGAAGTTTCAGATACTTTAAAAATATCGGGCAGACATCTTTCAATAGATGCCCCGTTCGTTCACGGCGAAGATAGCCGTCTGGTTGATATAATGCCTAACCAAAACCAGCCGCTGCCTGATCATTCACTTATCAACGAGTCTTTAAAGATCGAGATTCAAAGAGCATTGAACACATTAAGCCCAAGAGAGCGTGATGTGCTGAAGTTGTATTACGGATTAGACCAGGAAAATCCATTAACCCTTGAAGAAATTGGTGAAAAATTTAAGCTCACCCGCGAACGCGTAAGACAGATAAAAGAAAAAGCTATTCGCAGGCTTAAACATGCTTCCAAAAGCAAACAATTAAAAACATATTTAGGTTAGTTTGAATTTATTGCGCCGCATCAGTGCGGCGCTTTTTTAATTGAATTTTTCAGCCCCCAAAAATTTTTAATTACATATTATATGAACATAATCTCAAGGATCAAACTACCGATATTATTTATAATTGCTGCATTTATTACAATCAGCTGCGGAAAAAAATCCGGCGGCGATAATTTGGTCGAATTAAAAGGCGGCATTAAAGGCGGCGGTATTTTCGTAGCCAACGAAACGGAAAATATCCGCAGTCTTGACCCTGTAGGGATCAATGACGTAGTTTCACATCATGTTGCGCATCAGATATATGACCTTCTCGTCGATCTTGATACTAGTCTTCAGTTAAGACCTATGCTTGCAAGCAGGTGGGATATAACCCCTGATGGGCTGACATACACATTTCATTTGCGGAGTGATGTAACTTTCCATGACAATGCATGTTTCCCCGGCGGGAAAGGCAGAAAGTTTGTTGCAAGCGATGTAGAGTATTCATTTAAGCGGGTGCTTGATCCAAGAACGGGAAGTTTAGGATTTGATTTCTATAAAAATTATGTAGAAGGCGCAAAAGAATACAACGAAGAGATAACCAAAGCAACTTCAGAAAAGCGTGAACCAAAACTAACAGAAGTAAAAGGTTACAAAGCGCTTGACGACACGACTTTCCAGGTGAAGCTTACGAAACCTTTTGCCCCGTTCATTTATTATATGTGCCAGGGATTTTCATACATAGTTCCAAAAGAAGCTGTTGAAAAATACGGCAAAGATTTTTTCCAGAATCCCGTAGGTACAGGGCCGTTTGTATTCAAAAGCTGGACGCCTGACCTTGAGATAATCATGGATAAAAATCCGGCTTACTGGGATAAAGATCAGCACGGTAACCAAATACCATATCTTGCGGGAATAAAATTCCGTTTTATAAAAGATCTTTCGCAACAGTTGCTTGAGTTCAAGAACGGTAATATATATGAATCATACAGGATCCCAAACGAACTTTTTAAAACAATTGTAAATGATGATAAGACCCTGACACCTGAATATTCACAGTTCACAGTACAAAGAAAAACAGCTTTATCCACCCAGTACTATGGGTTCCTGGTTACAAGTAAAGTATTTTCTGACGTAAAAGTACGACAGGCATTCAATTACGCAATTGACCGTGATAAGATCCTGAAATATGTTTTAAACGGTTCAGCAAATGACCCTGCAATATACGGTATGGTTCCTCCGGTTATGCCAAACTATAATGCCAGGAATGTAAAGGGATATAGTTTTGATCTCGCAAAAGCTAAACAGCTTATGTCGGATGCAGGATTTCCCGGTGGGAAGGGTTTCCCTGAAGTTACGCTTAACATCAACGAAGGCGGAGGAAGAAATACGCAGATAGCCGAAGCTATACAGGATATGTTGAAGGAAATTGGTGTTACCGTAAAATTACAACTGCTGCAATTTGCGCAGCATCTTGATAATATTGACGCGGGCAGAAGTGATTTCTACCGTTTAGGGTGGAATGCAGATTACCCGGACCCGGAAACATTCCTGAACCTTTTCTACGGCAAAAATGTGCCTTCAAACCCCAAAGATGTAAGTCCTATAAACAGTTTCAGGTACAAAAATCCGGAGTATGACGCTTTATTTGAAAAGGCTATCGCAACAGTTGATGTAGCCGAACGGAACAGGCTTTACGAACAGGCTGAACAGCTTGCTGTAAATGACGCTGTTTGTCTGTTCATATACTACGATGAGGATTGGAGACTTATTCAGTCATTTGTACGCGGATTTGCATTAGACCCAATGCACAGGGTAAATATGAGATTCACCTGGCTTGATAAATAGTTTAAGCAATTGGAATTATTTTTTATTCTTAATTGTTTTATAACATACACTTAATAAGGC
>JABFSP010000246.1 GCA_013140565.1 Ignavibacteria bacterium | reverse complement strand
TCATATTACCTGCGCAATAAAGCTAAGATAGAAAGCAAGTATGAAGCAGAGGAAATTGAATTTGGTGGGGCTGGAGGTACGGTAAAAGTTAAAGGATTCAGGATCGAAGATCTGCTGCTTAAGATCGGAAATTCAAAACTTAAGCTAAGCGATGTGAGAGTCATAGCCGAGAATATAAAAGATCACGATAAAGGCTATTTTGGTAACCTTGGACAGGATTATATGGGAGAATTTTCGGAAATGATACTCAATTTTGAAGATATGTACGTGGATTTTAAAAAGTAGAGAAAGCTGAAACTACCCAACATTTGCGAGGAGCTTTAGCTCCGAAGCAATCCCATAAGTAGAGTTAAATATTGGAAAAATCTTACCCTTTATTAAAATCAATATAATTTGTAAATTTGCAGTCTATTGAGCCAAATACAAACTCGGAGAGGTGGGTGAGTGGCTCAAACCAACGGTTTGCTAAACCGTCATAGGGGGTCAACCTCTATCGAGGGTTCGAATCCCTCCCTCTCCGCTTTTTAGGGCAAGTATGCAAATACTTGTCTTTTTTATTGGCTCTAACTAAAACCGGCAAGCCGCCTTACCAATAATTCTAGCTTTTTCGGCAACAAAACTCCCTCAAAAGTAAACATATTTCTGGTAGTGCAGTTTTGGCAATTATATATTAATTTAGTAGAAATCAAAACTGACTGGCTATGAAAAAGACTATATTAGTTATTTTTGCTATTTGTATTATTCCAATTAATTATCTCATTTCTCAGGATAAAGACGCGGTTATGTTTTACAATTCCGGCATGGAATCTGAAAAGACTAACAGCTATGATGAAGCAATAACATATTATACTCTCGCAATTGGCGTTGATGCAAAATATGCTGACGCGTATTTGAAAAGGGGAAATATGTACAGGAAGCTGAATAATCTTGGCATGGCCAAAAACGATTATTTAAAAACTGTTAAACTTAATCCCAAAAGTGAAGTTTCATTTATGAACCTTGGACAGGTGAATTATGAATTGAAAGATTATACAGCGGCTATTGAGAATTTCACAAAGGTTACTGAACTGAACCCTTCCGGCTTTGATGCTTACTATTTGAGAGGTAATAGTTACCTGGCAAAAGATGATTTTACAAATGCCGCGAATGATTATAAAAGGACCCTGGAGCTTAAACCGGATTTTGCTGACGCTAACGATAAGCTTGATAAACTGAAAAGTGAGAATAAACTAGAAATATCTCAGGAAGTAAAAAAAGAAGAACCGGTAACTGAAATAAAGTCTGAAGTACAGGTAACGGAAGTTAAGAAAGAAGAACCAATTACTGAAGTAAAATCAGAATTACCTATAACTGAAGTACCTGTAACTGAAGTCAAAAAGGAAGAGCCGATAACTGAAGTAAAGACGGAAGTACCCGTAAAGGAAGTTAAGAATGAAGAACCCATAACTGAAGTTAAAAAGGAAGAACCGGTAACAGAAGTAAAGACAGAAGAACCAATTGCAAATGTTAAATTTGATGTTCCCGGCAAAGAGATCAGAAAAGAACCCATGCCGGAAGTATCAAGAAACGAACAGGCTCCTGAAGTCAAAAAAGAAGAACCGGTAACTGAAGTAAAGATTGAAGAACCGATAACAGAGGTAAAGCCTGTAGAACCGATTGCAGAAGTCAAAAAAGAGGAGTTCATACCGGATGTAAAAAGAGAAGAACCAAAACAGGAGGTGAAAGCCGAAGAAACTGTTCCGGTTGATATTAAAGAGGAGCCCGTACAGGAAGTCAAAATGGAAGAATCAGTACCGGAAGAAATTAAACAGCCGGTATATCAGCTAACTGCAGGTGATTATATCAATCAAGGACTTGCTGATTATGATAATAAAAACTTTTCAGCCGCACTGGAACAATTTAACAGAGCAGTTGAGCTCGATCCAACATCTGCTGAAGCATATTACCAGCGGGGGAGGGCTTATACTGAAATGAATGATTATAAAACTGCCATCAAACAATATACAAAAGCTATAGACCTGAATCCCGCCTTTGAAAAAGCGCTTGTTAACAGAGGATATATTTACAATGAAATGAAAGATTACTCCAGAGCCATTACAGACTTCCAAAAGGGTGTGGAAATAAATCCGAATTCAACATACGGTTACTATAATCTGGGTGTTGCCTTCGTTTATTCAGGCAATAAAGAAAAAGCAGCAGAGTATTTTAAGAGTGCAGCCAGGCTGGGTGATAATGATGCTAAGGAATGGCTTAAGTCTAATGGTTATAATTGGTAAGGAATTCTTGATTGTGTCAGAGTGTTTATTTTACTAAACAAGGGGCCCCGGGCCCCTTGTTCTATATAACTCTGTTTTTATTTAATTGCTAAAACTTATAATTCAAAATCTTATATATCAGTTTTGCTGTAAGGAAATCCGGGAAGGCGTAACTCTTTTGGGGAGCAAGTTCAACAACATCAAATCCAACAAGATTCTTTTCAGCGCAGACTTTCTTCAGCAGACGCATTGTTTCATCCCAGTAAAAGCCATTCGGCTCGGGAGTGCCTGTTGAGGGCATGATTGATGGATCAAAATAATCAACATCAAATGTTATGTAAACATTTTTATTGAGTGTGCCGAGTATCTTTTCTATTAAGATATGATTGAACCCTTCGTTGCGCATTTGATGCGCGTAAAAAGTATGAATACCTTTAGCCTTTATGAACTCAAACTCTTCCCTGCACTGTGCGCGAATACCGACCTGTGTTATATTAGTTGTGAATTCCGAGACCCTGGCCGCAAATGATGCATGTGAGTACTTAGTACCTTCGTATTCTTCGCGTAAGTCTGAGTGCGCGTCAAAATGGAGGATGGATAGCTCCGGGTAATTATCAAAATGTGCCTGTATAGGCGCTGTGCTTATGGAATGCTCACCGCCGAGTGTAATTACAAATTTACCGTTCTTGATATGCTCATTTACGTTCCTGTATATTAGCTCGAGCGCCTTTTTGCCGCTTAACTTACCGAATTTCATGGGTTCTATTGAGGCAATACCGATATCAAAACATACTTCCTTTTCGGTCTCCTCATCAAAAAACTCCACGTAATGCGAGGCTTCAAGTATCGCCCCCGGACCTTTAGCAGTACCTTTGCCGTATGATGTGGTTTTTTCATACGGCGCTGAAAGTATCACAACTTTGGAATTATCATACGATGAATATTCCTTTTCAATTGCAAGAAAGTTCTTTTTTAAAGGTAATGTTTTGTGTTTGTTCTTTGACATCAGTTAATATCTTTTGTGTTAATTTCTTTCCCATGGAAATCTTTTATCAATATGCTTCTTATCTTATCAAAGTTATCAGGTTGTGCCGGTTTCCGCGGCTCAGTTAGAATACTTTCATCGGTTTCGTGAGAACTGCTCTCATCATAATGCATCCCGGAATTGCTTGAAATAAATTCGGAGCTCTTTACAAGCCCAACACTCAACGATTGCCCGAAATATTTCGAAATTTTCCCTGCAAGGTAATCCCTGTAACCGTCTATCAGCTCAAAAGATGTATCATCAACTCTTATCAGCAGGTTCCGTTTTTCATCCTGCTCAAATGTGGTATCTTTAATAATGCTGTAAACCCATTTGCGTTCAGTCTTTATCTGGTCCTTAATACTAAGCCAGTGCGTGTTCAGGTCGCCTTCGGCGCTTGCGAAGCTGACCGATGGGGCCGGGTTTTCATTTACTGCCTGCGTTACACTAACAGGTTCAATTTTACCGGCAGGTTGTTTTGGGGCTGATTGTTCATATGTAACCTGTACCTTAGTTTCATTCTTCAGTGGAGCGCTTATACTGCCGCCGGACTGCATTGTACCAGTGGTTTTGCTGCCACCGGTGTAATTACCTGAGCCAAGTTCCCTGAGCTCTTCGAGTATTTGCGAAATATCACGTGTATCTGTGAATTTTATCAATTCAACAAGTAACGCTTCAATCAGCGTGCGCTGATTTGAGGAATACTTGAAAGTGTATTCAGTCTGCAGTATAAGTTTTAAGGAATTTATAATTTCAAGTTGTGTAAACTTACTGATATTTTCCGCATATTTTTGTTTAACTGATTCTGATTCAATGATAAGCTCAGCTGAACCTGTTGAGCATACTATAAGTAAATTCCTGTAATGTTCAGTAAGCCCGTCAAGGAAGATCTGCATATCATAGCCTTTATCCATAAGGCTATCAAAATAGTTCAGCAGACCCTTTGCGTTTTTGTTCTTTACCAAATCTGAAATAGTAAAGTAAACGTCACTTTGCGCGAGGTTAAAAAACGATTTTAGTTTTTCAAATGAAATATCATTATCGCAGTAAGCCGCTGACATATCAAACAATCCCTGCGCATCACGCATTGAGCCGTCACCTTTTTTTGCAATAAAGAAAAGTGATTCGTTATCAACCTTGATCTTTTCTTCCCCGGCAATATATTTTAATCTCGAGGAAATTTCATCAATTGTTAACCTTTTGAAATCGAATTTCTGGCATCTGCCCAGAATTGTAAGCGGTACTTTCTCAGGTGAAGTGGTAGCGAAAATGAACACTACATACGGCGGTGGTTCTTCAAGAGTCTTTAGCAATGCGTTAAATGACGCCCCGGTTAGCATATGAACTTCATCTATGATGAATATTTTGTATTTGGAGCGAACAGGTCCGTATTTTACTTTTTCCTTCAGTTCTCTTACATCTTCAATATTCCTGTTTGATGCGCCGTCAATTTCAAAAACATCTGGGTGGTTGCGGTTATCATTGGTTATTTCCCTGCAGCTATCGCAAACATTGCAAGGCTCGCCATTAGGCTGCCTGTTGGTGCAATTGAGCGATTTGGCAAGAAGTCTTGCCACGGTGGTTTTACCAACGCCTCTTGGACCTGAAAACAGGTACGCGTGCGATATCCTGTTATTCTTTATCGCGTTGCGCAGTGTTTTGGTGATGAATTCCTGTGAAGTTACATCATCAAATTGTCCGGGTCTCCATTTCCTTGCTGTTACAAGGAAGCCATCATGTTCAGGAAAAAGTTCTTCTGCCATTTATAAAATTTTAGTACTTATTGAGTAGAATATTTTTAATATTTGTTGCCGGCGTAAATAACGCTGAGTTTGCCTTTATCAAGTCTTTGCCAGATGCAGGCGGTGAAATTATTGTATGAGTTTACACCAATGTAGTCACCAAAGAAAACGCTCTTTACAGGTGAAAAGGGTGACTCGGAAATTTTGACATTTTCAAATGTTGTACCGCCGTTGGTTGATCTGGCAAGATAAACATCCGTGTTTAAGTCATCGTAATTTCTTCTGTCATAATAAATTATATTTACTGAGCCTGTTATAGGGTCAACCGACATCCAGCTCATGAACTGCTGTTTGCCGTTGCCAACAGGGTCGTCATTCACACGAATTGGGCTGCTCCATGTATTGCCGGCATCTGTAGATCTTATCACAAAGATATCAACATCCTTATCGCCGTTCGTTTTATCAGAATAATTGATATATATTGTTCCATTATAAGGAGAAGTGCTGATATCACACTGAGTGATTGGCAAACCGTTGCACCTGAATATACCTTCAATATCGTAAACCCATCCTCCGTATTGTGAGCCCGCAATAATATCATCATCCAGCCATGTTGCGCCGCCATCAAGTGATCTGTCAAAATAAAGCTTATCATGAGCTGACCAGCTCACAAATATCTCACCGTTTGGTCCAACACAAGGCACTGCGCCTTCTGTGGTGTTTGATGAATCAACGCAGTCACCGGGTACTTTATTTATCCTTAATGCATTGCTCCACGAAGAGCCTGCATTTGAACTGAAAGAGAACATTATATTGGAAAGATCTTCGGGCTTGTGGCTGTCATACGCATCAAACTGTGTCCACGTAACATAAACATTATTTCGCCATTTACTTTCTGTATTATCAACGCATGCCCATGGTTTATCCTGCTTTTTCGGGGGATTCAATCCCATATACGTTCCGGGATCTTCGTAAGTCATTCCGCCATCATTTGACTTCTGGCATACAATTCTGTCTATCCACTGACTGTTAGAGGGTCTTGAAAGGTGGAAGAAATAAGCTGCGCCGTTGTTATCGAATATCAACACCGGGTCACCCCAGACGCCGTTTTTGCTGTCTGAAATTTCTTTGTTAACCCACGTTACGCCGCCATCAAACGAATAGTAGTAATTATTAATATTAGCCCCGGCCACCAGGTTATTGGAATGCCGGGGATTAATTGCGATAGAAACTTCTTCAGGATTGTTGCTGATTGAATTAACTTTAATATTTTTATACTGCGTTAGAACTATTGAGGGCAATATTAGTAATACTAAAATTAAGTATTTTATCATCTATTTATTCCTGATTATATTTTTATGATCTTTTATTTAACTTGGTTACTTTGCTAAGATCATTTTTTTTGTTTCTGAATAACTGCCGGACTGCATTTTATAGAAATATACACCGCTTGGCTGTAATGAGGCATCCCACTCATATTTATATGAACCGGGGGAGAGTTTTCCGTTAACTATAACTGCGGTTTCATTTCCTAAAATGTCGTACACTTTTATTGATACATCCTGTGAACCGTTGCCCGTAAAAGCGGGAATATCAAATTCAAATGTTGTGTTCGGGTTGAACGGATTTGGATAGTTCTGCTTTAAACTGAATGAAGCAGGTATTTCAGTTGAAACAGGTTCAACGCCAACCGGAAAATTCATAATAGCAGTCAAAACACTTAACGAACCTGAAACAAGCCTTATCCATATTGGTCTTACAACTCCGTTATGTGAAGATATATTGGTATAGTCACCAAAGAATATGTTTGATGCAGGTGTAAACGGCGCAGCACTTATTCTTTCATTGGTCCATGTAGTTCCACCGTTGGTTGAGCGGGCAATGTAAACATCTGTCTGTGTGTTTGTATAATTTCTTCTGTCATAAAATACACAATACAAATAACCTGTAACCTGGTCTATTGACATCCATGTAAAGAATTGTTCTTTTCCTGCGGGGTCGTCATTTACCCTTATCGGCGCGCTCCATGTGGTGCCGCCATCGGTTGATTTTACAACTTTAACATCTCTATCAAATGGACCTGCACTATCCAGGTAATTTATATAAATAGTTCCTCTGTAAGGACCATTGCTGATATCGCATAAAGTAATTGGTAAACCATTTGATCTGTTTATCCCTGCAATTCCCGTGAATCCGGATCCTCCGCCTGCGCCTAAATCCCAGCCGCCCGGTTGATTTGCTGCAATGATATCATTTTCAAGCCATGTGTTGCCGCCAACAGTTGATCTATCAAAAAATATTTTGAAATTATTTATTCCAAGCGGACCTGACCATGCAACATAAACTTCGCCGTTGGGTCCAACTGCAGGGACAGAGCCTTCAGTGGTATAATCTTCATCAACACAGTTGCCGCCATAGCGGCTTAATCTTTTCACACCGGTAAATGTTGCGCCGGCATCTGTAGAGCGTGCGAATAATATCCTTGAACTATCAGAAGGTGTAGGTACACCATAATCATCGAACTCAGTCCAGGCAACATATATCCAGTTGCCGCGGGGACCGTGGGTAAAATCTGTGATTGCCCATTCCTTATCCTGCTGTTTAGGCGGATTGAACTGCCAGTATGTTCCGGCGTTCCAGGTTGCTCCTGCATTGGTTGATTTGTTTACACCCATTCTGTCAATAAAACTTGCGCCATTGACTAGATGGAAATAATAGAAGTTGCCAAGTGTATCTGTAATTATACAGGGGTCACCCCAAACTGTGTATGTTCCTGTTAATGTGCTGGTGATCCATGTCATGCCGCCATCAGAAGAGCGGTAAACTTTATCAGTGTTGGCGCCTGCTACAACCTGGTTAGTATTTTTCGGGTTAATGCAAATAGAAGGTTCATTCGGACCACCTGTATTACTTATCGTAATATTGGTATAGGATGATTGGGAGTATATGGATGAAGTTAGGATTAGTAAAAATGCAAATACAGTAGTTTTCATTTGTGATTTTTATGATTAGGCTGTAAAATACCTAATTTTGTTGTGATTTTAAAGGGAGAATTTTTGAAGTTTATTGGTCATTTCATACCATTTATTCAGGATATCCCGAATTATTAAAAGTTGTTGTTTTCTCAATGTCCACTTGCCTATGGGGCCGGGTTAACCAATCACTTATCTATTATGGCGCTCCATATGCTTAAGGAATTACTGTCAAGCCTGGTCCAGATAGGTCTTACCATTCCGTTAACCGCAACTACATTTGTGTAATCTCCCATAAATGTTTCTGAAAGAGGGTAGAAGGGCTCTTCACTTATACGTTCATTCAGGAATGTCCTTCCGCCATCAGTTGATGAGGCCAGGTAAACATCAGTTCTTTCATCATCATAATTTCTTCTATCGTAAAACACAACGTAAATGATGCCTGTTTCCTGGTCAATTGTCAGCCAGTTATAAAACTGGTGCTTGCTGCCGCTATCATCATTTACTTTTGCGGGCTCACTCCATGTAATGCCTTCATTGGAAGAGCGGCTTATCCAGATATCGGTATTATCATATCCGTTCTTCTGGTCAGCCCAGCTTATATATAATGTACCGCGGTATTTACCGCTGCTCATATCACAGGACATTGAAGGAAACCCGAATGTCCTGTAAACGCCGGGAACAGACATCCTGAAACTTCCGGGAAGGTCAGCTACTTTTATGTCTTTTTCAAAGAACGACATCCCGCCATCTGTAGAGCGGTCAAGCATTATGCCAAATGGAGAGCACCAAGTTAAGTAAACTTCACCATTTAAGCCAACGCAGGGTACAACTCCAAGTACTGTTGCGCCTGCATCGGAGCACTCATTGCCTGATTGTTCATTGATGCGTTTTCTTTCTGCCCAGGTTTCGCCGCCATCACTTGAAAAGCTGAAAATTATATTTGAGGCGCTGTCCATTGGATTCAATGCTGTGCCTTCCTCAGAGTATTTATTCTGTCCGCACTGTGTCCATGCAGTATAAATATTATTCCGGTAAGGAGAGTATGAATGGTCAACCGCAGCCCATTCCTTATCCTGTAGGTGCGGGGGATTTGCCCCCATATACGAGCCATTGCTCCATGTAATACCTCCATCATCTGATTTCTGACATATGATCCTGTCCAGCCATCTTGCGCCTTCTTCGTATGAATTTGAAAGATGGAAGTAATAAAAATTTCCACGCAGGTCAGCTACTATGCAGGGATCACCGTAAACGCCGTATGTTGATGTAAGCTTTCTGGTTGCCCAAGTATATCCGCCATCAAAACTGTAAAAATAGGTTTCAATATTTGCAGCCGCAACAAGGTTTAATGGATTTATCGGATTAAATGAAATTGTGACTTCGCTCGGTGTGTTTTCATCCGTTATTTTGATATTTCTATATGGTGACTGCGTGAAAGCTGATGTACAGTATAATAGAGCTGTTAAAATTACCAGTTTTTTCATGTTTGCGGCAATGATTTATGTATTATTGGTTTATACAGCATTTCATAAAGGAAAGTTCCTGATCATGTTTTGAAAAGTGAATAGCCCCGCTCTTTAGAGCGGGGGTTCAATTTCAATAAAGAAATGGGCTTTCTCCAAAGGAGCGCCTTCGGCAAGCCCTGATTAAAAGGATTAATCTGTTATTGATAAGTTCTGTGAATATTTATTATGTACATAAAAAGTGAAAAGAATTCCTCAGACATAAACGAAAAAACTCAATATTTTATTTCAAGACCATCGCTATTGGTTTCATCAATTCCAAGCATATCTATTAAATGTGACTGGAAGTAACCAATAACCGATGAGGTCATTATTTCGTTTATTTTATTTCCGCCCGGAACTGCATAGTAAACTATCTTGTAGCGGCCGCTTAAGCCTGATTTTTTCTTCGCATATTTTAAGGCTTCATATAGTCCGCCAATTTCATCAACCAGCTTTTTGTTATAAGCATCAGTACCAAGCCAAACCCTGCCCTGAGCAATTTGTTCAACTTCTTCCCTTGTCATGTTTCTGCCTTCTGAAACAGCCGATGTAAAGC